>JAHEYR010000089.1 GCA_023251485.1 Bacteroidales bacterium | reverse complement strand
ATTAGTAGCAAGTTCATTTTTGTTTTCAATAGAAAACAACTTTGCCCAGGAAATTAAAAAAGTTAATGATTGGGAAAACCCTGATGTGGTGGGAATCAATAAAGAAAAAACGCATGCTACTTTATCACTTCCCAGTGAAAAGTGGAATAATCCACAGATTGTATCATTAAATGGCGTTTGGAAATTTAAATGGTCACCAGATCCAGATTCAAGACCATTAGGATTTTATACAACTGACTATTCTGTATCGGAGTGGAACAATATTCAAGTACCTGGGAATTGGGAAATGCAAGGTTTTGGCTTACCCATATACTCCAATTCAGACTATCCTTTTAAGAAGGATCCTCCCAGAGTGACAAGCGAACCCCCGAAGGATTTTTATAGCTATTCTCACCGCAATCCGGTTGGTAGTTATTGTACAACTTTTAACGTATCAGAGAACTGGAATGATAAACAAATCTTCATTAATTTCGGAGGCGTACAATCAGCCATGTATGTTTGGGTAAATGGTCATAAAGTCGGATACAGTCAAAACTCAATGTCTCCGGCTGAATTTGATATAACCTCTTTTATCCATAAGGGAGAAAATAAACTTGCTGTTGAAGTATATCAATGGTGCGATGGAAGTTATCTGGAAGATCAGGATATGTGGCGGATGAGTGGAATTTTCAGAGATGTCGATTTACTTGTTCGCCCGAAGTCATTCATACAAGACTATTCAGTTAACGCCATTCCGGATAATAATTATGAAAACGCGCATATAAAAATCAAAGCCAACATAGAGAATCGTTCTTCTAAAAAGATTAATAATCTGACACTTGAAGCAAGGATTACGGGTAAAACAACCTCAGGAAAAAATGTTAATATTGAGTTTTCAAAGAAAATAAATTCTCTCGCTGAATTATCTAATAACCAATTATATCTTGAAACTGATTTAGCCCACCCTCTTATTTGGTCTGCTGAAACCCCATATCTATATGATCTGAATCTGAATCTAAAAAACGATAAAAATGAAGTTATTGAAACCTTCCACTGGCGGTTTGGCGTACGGAAAATTGAGGTTAAGGGTGAAATATTTACAATAAATGGGAAAGCTGTAAAACTTAAGGGAGTAAACCGACACGAACAGCATCCTCGTACCGGCAAGCATATAGACCGACAAACGATAATTCGTGATTTGGAATTAATGAAGCAGGCAAATATCAACATGATTCGTACTTGTCATTATCCTGATGAACCTTTGTTTTATGAGCTATGCGATGAATATGGGTTTTATGTAATGGACGAAAACAATCAGGAATCACATGGTTTTGGAATTGGAAACACCGAAATGGGTGATAATCCAGTTTGGAAAAAGGCTCATGTAGAGCGTGCTGCTTCATTGGTACAACGAGATAAAAACCATGCATGTGTTATATTTTGGTCTCTGGGTAACGAAGGAGGAAAAGGTAGAAATTTTAAAGCCATGGCTGACACAGTAAAACGGCTCGACTCCACACGTTTGGTCTATTCAGATTCAGACAGAGATGTTTCTGCTATTTATGATGATGGGTATTTACATCCTGATGATTTGAAAAAGCTGGCTGAAAAAATAAAAGACCGTCCTGTTTTTATGCGTGAATATGCGCATGTCATGGGAAATTCAGGTGGTAACCTTCCAGAGTATTGGGATGTCATTTATGCTGACCCAAGTATTGTTGGTGGTGCAATTTGGGAATGGGTCGATCAGGGATTGGCTAAGAAAATGGATGGATCGCCCTTAAAATACGATGAGCATCCTGCTAATTTCAATCTTAAAGACGATGAGTTCTGGGCTTATGGTGGAGATTTTGGAGACCATCCTAATGATGGAGTTTTCTGTATCAAAGGATTAATTTGCTCAGACCGTACGCCTCATCCACATTATTATGAAGTACAGAAAGTTTATCAATATATTGATTTTAAACTTGAAAGCACGAATCCACTGAGCGTAAAAATAATCAATCGTTATGACTTCCTTTCACTTGATCATTTTGATTTATTGTACGAATATACAGCTGATGGCAAAACGATTCAATCTGGAAAATTATCTAACAATCCTTTATTGCCGGGGACTACAGAAAATATTCAAATTCCTTTACCTGCATTACTTAAAACAGATTCTAAAGAAATTTGTCTTAATCTTTATGCTCAACTTAGAAAACCAACACTTTGGGCTGAAGAAGGATTCAGGGTTGCTCGTGAACAGTTTGTCTTGCAACCAGAACAATTTAATAAGATTGAATCCCTGGATAAAGGAATAAGTTTAAAGGAATCTTCAACTGAAATCGCAGTCCAAGGTGATTCAACAAAAGTAATATTTGATAAGAAAACAGGTGCACTGATTAGCTGGAAACATAATGACGCTGAATTACTTCACGGCCTTTTGGAACCCTATTTCTGGAAGCCGGCAAATGATAACCAGAAACAAAGTGGTTATAATAAAGGTTTAGGTATTTGGAAAAATGCTGCTTCAAACCGAGTGGTCGAAAGTGTTGATGTCCAAAAGCGAAAAGGAAACGTAACCATTAATTTCAACATGAAACTTCCTAAAATTGGAGCTAACTACACATTGATATATCAGGTAAATGATCTTGGCCAAATACAAGTTGAAGCAAATTATAAGCCCTATAAAGATTCCATCCCACTCATTCCAAAGTTCGGAATGCGAATGCGGATTCAAGATAAATTCAATGCGCTGAAATGGTATGGTCGGGGTCCCTTTGAAAACTATCCTGATCGGAAATCAGCTGCTCTCATTGGCTTGTATGAGTCGAAGCTAGAGAATTTCATAACAAATTATCCGGTTCCCCAAGATAATGGAAATCGATGTGATGTAAGATGGGTTTCTCTTGCTGACCAAAACAATAATGCAATCAAGATTACCGGATTGCAACCGCTTTGTTTCCGAGCATGGCCTTATACAGAAGACGATCTGGAGAATGCCAAACATCCATTCGATTTAAAACCCCGTGATTTTATCAACCTGAATATCGATCTGAATATTCATGGTGTTGGTGGTGATGATACCTGGGGCGCACCAACGATGAAGAAGTATACCAATGATGGAAACAAACCATATAGCTATGGATTTATTTTAGAATATAATCAAAGCAGAAAGTAAGATACCTATATTCTAATGCCAGTCATTACAGTTTAAAACCTGAAATACTGGCATTAGTTTTCATATCACTTCTTATCTCCATTTACTTGCAAAAAGAATCATCCGGAACTTATTATTTCGGCTAATATTTTCGCCAAAGTCGAGCACCTAAACGTACAACAGGTGCAATATCAGCATTCGGAATATATAGGTTCCTATTTGAAAATTGCACAATTAGAAATCAGTAAACATAAATTAACTACCCATTATTATTTGTATTATTTTGATTGAATTCGCTAGGGGATATTTTATAGTAATCTTTAAAGCTTTTCGAAAAATAAGAGGGACTTGAAAAGCCTGTTTCATAGGCAATTTCGGCTATTGATTTTCCACTCTCTCTTAATAATATAGCAGCTTTGTTGAGCTTTGTATTTCTTATAAACTCGCTAACCGACAGTCCGGTTAGGTGTTTTATTTTCCGATAAACATGAACTCGCGAAAGACCTACGTCATTACTCAGTTCTTCCACGCCATATTCAGTATTCTGAATATTCTTATCGATTATCTTATTACACTTTTTCAGGAAATTGCCATCTAATTGCGAGATCTTGTTTTCTCCGGTATTTGGTAACAGTAGGTTTTCCTGATAATGTTTTCTAATCTTTTGTCGTATCTCAATCAATTTCCGAACCCTAACCAGTAGATGTTTACTATTGAATGGTTTAGGCATGTATGAATCAGCTCCTGTTTCCAACCCTTCTATTTTCTGTTCATGGGTTGACCGGGCTGTAAGAAGAATAACCGGAATATGACAAATACGAAGATCCGACTTCAACTTTTCTGTAAACTCCAAACCATCCATCACAGGCATCATTACATCGCAAATAATCAGATCTGGCTCCTCGTCTTCAATTTTATCGAAAGCTTCTTTCCCGTTTGATGCTTCCATGACTTTGTAAGTATCTAATAAACAATCCCGAATAAAGCTTCTAACATCAGGGTTATCTTCTACTATTAGAATAGTTAACTGCTGATCAAAATCGTTGCTTAACTTCGAATTTATTTTTTGAGTTGTCTCAACATTTCCAACGGTTTCGGTAACTGCTTCAATTTGTCGTTCAATCCGATCATACTCTTTATCAATCAGAATAATTTCATCGGTATTAATATGGGCGTTACCTTGACGGAAGTATACAAAGAATGTAGTGCCCTCTCCTTTTTTGCTTTCCACAGTCAAATCGCCTTTGTGTAAATCGATAAACCCCTTAGACAATGCCAGTCCTATGCCTGTTCCTTCAAAAGTAATATCCGTTTGATAATCTCCACGATAAAAGAGTTCAAATATCCGGGCTAAATGTTTTTCTGAAATACCAATACCATTATCTTTTACAATAATCTCGACCGCATCACATAGCTCATCGACAAATTGATGTTTGGTGTTTTGAATGATTATTTCAATTTTACCATTATCAGAAGTAAATTTAAAAGCATTTGAAAGCAGATTAAATAATATCTTATCTACTTTGTCTTTATCAAAGAATAATTCTTGCTTAGTAAGTTCTGTTGTAAAGAGATATTCTATATTCTTTTTTTCTGACAATTCATCAAATGATTCTTTTATTCCCTTGGCAAATTGTATGATATCATAGTTCCCTGCATTCAATTTCATCTTAGTACTATCCATCTTTTGCAAATCCATCAACTGGTTGATTAACCTGAGTAACCGATTCGCCTTATGATGCATCATCTGAAGCCGTTTCAGTAAGTCGGGGGTTAATCGGGCAGAATTAATGATATTATCGAGAGGACCGAGTATGAGTGTGAGTGGTGTCCTGAATTCATGTGATATATTCGTAAAAAAACGGAGCTTGGCTTGTGTAGCTTCCTCCAGTTGGAGACTGATTTTTTTCAATTCTTCATTCTGGCGAATAATTTCCAACGTTTGATTTTCCAGCGTTTGATTTGCTAACTGCTTGTTACGATAAGCTCTGAATAATAACGATACCAGAATAATAACCATTGCAAGCGAACATAAAGAAACGATAAGCCAAAACTGCTGACTATAGAATCTTTGTACTTGTATGTCTAGATTTTGTTTTGAGAACTCAATATTTTTATGAAGTGTGATGATCTCTTCGGATTGTGCTTTTACAGCCTGAACATTCGCCGAATCAATAACCATCGTATTCAGATCGTTTTCTTTGTAAAATGGCTTCTTGTTTAAGATATCACCAGCCAAAGATATTGCCATTCTTCCCCCCGTTGGATAAAGCAGGGTTGCATCAAATTTTTTGTCAATGATAGCCTGAATACCTCCATCAGATCCGGGTAAGCCATCAATACCGATGAGATAAAAATTCTTTTTCTTTTTCTGTTTAATAAATGCATTGTATGCCCCCATTGCCATACGGTCGTTATGCGCAAAAACTAAATTAAATTGAAGTTTTTCTGATAGTGCATCACTCATTATTTTCCATCCTCCGGGATTTTCCCATTCACCGGATTCTGATTTCAGAACCTTTATCTCAGGAAATTTAGAAATCTCATCAGTGAAACCGTTATGCCTTTCGCGAGCAGGAGAAGAACCGATAAGTCCCATAATCTCCAATATCTGACCTTTTCCCTTTAATAACTTAACGGCATATTTACCAGCCTCCTTACCGATTTGATAATTGTTGGCCCCAATAAATGCGGTATAATCTTCAGATTCAATTTTCCGATCGATCAAAATAACAGGGATTCCTTTTCGATAGACCTCTTTCACAATCGGAGTCAGGGGAGCCGATTCGTTCGGTGAGACAATCAATAAATCTATATTTTCTGATAAGAGTTCTTGAATATCTTTTATTTGCTTTGCACTATTGTTATTCGCATTCGTTGTTATAAGCTCCAGACTAGGGTAATAAGTCAATTCGTTTTGCATTTCCATCAGCATGGTCTTACGCCATGTATCAGCATTCGTGCATTGAGAAAAGCCAATTCTATATTTTCTCACCTTTGAGACCTGCGAGGATCCAAAGTGAGCTAAAAAACAAACAAATAAAATGGATAACAGATAGTTTTTTTTCATTTATCACAAAATGAAATGTGGAGTAAAGTTAATAAAAACAATGGTTTGAATCATGCTTTTTTTCAAAAAAGACCAATATGAGATTATTATGAGATGGCTAAGAGGTGCAGATGGAAAGAACCATCCTGACAAGGTAGTAGAAGGGTAATAGATAGGTAACAATAAGGTTCTATGATATCTTATTGCTACCTTTCGACAACCAGAGGAGAATGTGAAGAGGACTCCAGATATCATCTGCATCTTTTAGTCATCTCATAATAATCTCATCGTCATTGAAGCAGAGCCTCTTCAGGATTTATATAAATATGATTTTAATGACTACCCATTTACAAAAGCTCCCAACTTGATTGTACAATGCTTCCCTGTTCGTTGTGGTTCACCACTTTCAAAAAGGTCTCGATCTCTTGCTGCATATCTTCAACATGCGAAATGACACCAACAATGCGGTTCTCTCGTCGAAGGGCCTTCAATGATTCGAACACAACCTCCAGCGACTCTTTATCAAGCGTACCAAAACCCTCATCGAGAAAGAAGAAGTTCTCAGACGAACCGGCTATTTTATGAATGCTATCAGCCAACGAAAGAGCTAACGATAACGAAGCCTGAAAAGTCTGTCCACCCGATAGTGTCTTCACACTTCGGAGCTTACCTTCATTCATATAGTCGCGCACCTGGAAGCTGTTGTCGTCGGATAGTTCCAATCCAAGCTTCTGTCGGGTTAACTGATAAAATCTGTCGTTGGCTGCAGCACAAAGATTTTGCAGATAGACCGTTGAAACATAATTAACAAAGCCACTGCTTCTGAAGAGATTCTTCAGTTCAGTGATATCTTGTCCCCGTAATGCCAACCGATCATATTCTTTCTTCAGGAGAGCATAACGTTCGGCATCTTTATTCAGTTGTCGCAACTCCTTTTCGTTCTCTCCTTTCAAGCGGTTCATTTCAGATATCGCTGTATCTAGCGTTGTAATCAACAGAATCAGTTGTTGATGATCTTCCTCGTTATAGATACGATGATTGATTTCGGCGTCAAGGTCTTCCAGTGCCTTCCGACAAGCTTCTAATTGTTGCTTGTATCCGTTAATTCGCTGTTTTTCAACATCCGTATCAAGCTGCTTTTGCAATATCGCTTCAACAGTGGCCAGTTCGAGATTATCGGCAGCCACAAGTTTCTGCTCAATTCGATCCCGAATAACTGCAAGCTGATTCGTATAGGTGGTATTGTTTTGTTGTCCTACTTCAATTTTTCCTACCAATGTATTGAGAGATGAAGTAAGTGTAGTCGATTCTTTTTCGGCATGCTGATATTGCATAGTAATAGCCTGATAGGATTCTTCATATTGAATAATGCGTTGTTGAAGCTCAGTGTCACTACTCTTTTCGAAATCAGCTATTTTAATAAGCTTGATCTGTTGACTGAGCAGGTCGTTAGTCGATTGCTTTCCAACAAAATCCTTTTCAATATCATGAATCGCTTTTGTAAAACGTTCTTTATTTTCGATTGCAATTTTTAGTTCATCATTATACTTTTTAATCTCTTTTTCAATTAATTGTATCTCTTTTTTTTCCTTTTCATATCGTATGAGTTCTGTATCTAACTTCTCACGCGTCATTCCGGACGCTAACTGAAATTGGAGTACGTCCATCGTTTGTTTAAGGATATCCTTCATTTCCATCAACCTCGCTTTTCCCAGATCATTCTCACCAAAAATCTCACCAAAAAGTTCTCGAGCTGATTTCAAACAATAACCCAATTGATCTTTCTGGCTCTCCAGATCCTCTTTTTCGGCTTTTAATTTATGAAGTTCTTGTGAGATATTTTCCCTATAAAAAACATATGGGTGTTCAAGGGATCCACACAGTGGACAAGGCTTCCCGTCATGTAGTGTTTTAGCAAAATGTTCAAGTTTAAGTTGTACTTCACAATTAATAACCTCTTCTCTTTTTGCTTCAATTAGAATTTGAAGATACACTATATGATCAGAAAATTTATCAAACTCCCTTTCCATCAACAATTTATCTCGTTTTTGTGGAGTACAAAATTCTGGGATTTCGGGTTCATCAATTGGAAGTTGTGATAAATCGGGTGCTTTTGCAAGAATCGCAACTATATTTTCTAATTGCCCATTCAAAGCCTTTCCGGCTGCCAGCTGCTGTTCAGTTAGATTATTTAAAGATTCAGATAATTGCGTCTCTTTCAAAAAAGATTGCTTTATCTCTGTTAACGCAAGAAGATCAGGAAGATTTTTTCTTAATTTTTCCAACTTCTCTTCTTTATCCAATACCTTCTTCGTATGATCTTCTATCTCTGATACACAGTTTTGAAGAGTCTCCGCTCCATGACTTACACGAACTTTAAGCGCTGAAATATCACTTTCATTTTTATGAATCGTCAAAACCTTTCGCAATTCTTCGCTTGTTTGTAAAAGTTGCTCACGAACCTCATATTCTGGTTTCAGCTTATTCAACTGTGTTTGCCACTCATTGACCTGCAGCTTTATTGTAATTTGTTGTTCTATATTTTGGTCTAACTTTCCCTTGTTTATTTGAAGGTTTTTATTGACCATCCTGAGTTGCTCTAAATCTGAATGAAACAAAAGTGAAAGACTTTCAAATTGCTTTATTTCGCTCTCCAATTTTGTAAAGTACTCGCTGCTGTCGAGCAGGTTCTTTTGCTCAAGTTCCTGCTTATTAAATTTTTGTACTAATGTCTTTAGTGTAGCCAGTTCCTGCTCATGTTTTCGATGAACCTCCAGCTCTTGCTTTTGTGTGTTTATAGCTTCATCAAGTCTGATAATTTCGTTTTTAAGATATTCCAGATGAACCGGATCAATCTCTCCAATTCCCTTGAGCTGGCCATCGATATTTTCTTTCAGCTTGTTATTCGCACTTTCCAGCCGTATTACTTTATCTGAAAGTTCGTATTTGTCGAGATTAAATAACTCCTTGAGCATAGTGGTACGCTCAGTTGGATTTAACTGCAGAAACTCCTGAAACTTTCCCTGTGGGATGATGATAGTACGCCTGAAGTTCTTGTAATTCAATCCGGTAATCTGCTCAATACTTTTGGGGTCGATCGGTACCCATTCCAGATTATCAAAACGATAAGCCGTCGTTGTAAAAGCTCGTACATCATCGAACTGTTTGCTATTGCGTTTTCCTTTCACGACAAAACGATAGCCCGTGTTGTCGTGGGTTTTGAACTCAAAGTCGATCAGTAGCTCGTTCGACTTCAGGTTCATCATGTTATAGTTTCTGTTATCGCGGTTATTGAGTCGCTCAGACTCTCCATAGAGAGCAAATGAGATAGCCTCCAGTATCGAAGATTTACCACTACCCACACTACCAAAGATTCCAAAAAGTCCTGCCTGAGTAAGTCGTGTAAAGTCTATTTCCTGTTTTTCTCTATACGAATATAGACCTTGTAAAGTTAATTTAACGGGTATCATGCTTCGCCCTCCTCTGATAATATCTCTTTAAAAACTTGTAAGATTCGTTCGTTGGGTGCTTGTCCACCTTTCTTTGATTGGTAAAAGTCGTTAAAGAGTGCTTCAATGTTTTTGGTGAGGTCTATAGATTTACCTGTTTTACTGGCAACACCTTCAAGATTTCGCATCTCAGGGATGATGGTTACAATCCCTTCGTGGATATCGAGTAGCCGCTTTCTATCGGTAACGGGCAGATAAGTATCCGAAACGATGGTGAGTTCTACAAAGACATCCTGATTTTCGGTAAGCCATTCTACAGCCAGATCGATAGATTCAAATCGCTTTCTGATCAGTCGTTTACCTGCATGAAGCAGGATGGGTGTTGTCTGAGCGACCTGACCGGGCTCTATATCAATCAACATCACATATTTATCCTGATCGGCTTCGCCAAAACTGTAAGCAAGTGGACTGCCGCTATATATTACCGGAACAGGAGTCATTGTGATAACCTGTTTACGATGAAGATGCCCAAGCGCAACATATTGCACCTGCGCAGGGATGCTTTCAGTAAAGATAGCCTGTGCGCCTCCGATATGCAGTATGGAGCGTTCCTCTTCAGGCTCTTCGGGTTGCTCACCGCCCACATTCATAAAGAGCAGGTGTGTGATCATGATGTTTACACCCTTTGTATCGCAATGATCTGTAGCCAGCACTGCCCAATGATCCTTGAGGACGGCTCTTAACTCAGCTTCTGCATCAATGTCACCCAAGTACGACTTCAGTCTGATCTCATTGGCATAGGGCGTTAGGATCAACCGTAAGGGATAAGAGGATTGAGGCAATTGTAATTCGATAAAACCCGGAAGACTTTTCAGTATCTTTAGCCCTGAGGGTAATTCAAAAGATGGAATCGTGGTATGAGGGAACCCTGAAAAAAGGATGCCACATTCGCGAGCCAACGGATCAGGAGCTTCTATGCGCTCCGGAGAATCATGATTTCCGGCAATGGCAATCACGGGGCGAGTGCCGTTGTTTGTTAACTTTTTTGTGAAGTGATAAAAGAGCTCAACAGCTTCGGTTGAGGGGTTGAATGTATCAAAGAGATCGCCTGCGATAATAACTGCTTCTGCCTTTTCGCGATCAGCAATATCGCAAATTTCTTGCAATACAGCCATTTGTTCTGTTAACCGGGAGAAGCCTTCGAGTCGTTTTCCAAGATGCCAGTCGGAGGTATGAAGGATTTTCATTCTACTAATAGATTATAGCATCAATACTAAAGCTAAAACCCAAAAGTACAATAATAAAATCGGACGTCAGACTATAATAACAGGAAATTCTAGTATTATTTCTGAGGTGTTTTAATCCATTCTTCATTAAAGATATACTCATTCCCGCTTGTGATGAGATGGATGAGTCCGTTTCGGGTAATAGTAGATGTAACATAACCCTTGGGCTCTGCCTTCACAGCAGACATCTCAAATTCATGTTGCCATCCCCATCCATTATAGATGCCCGGCTTCTCTTCGTTGGTAATTAGTCGACGGAAAGGAAAACTCTTGCCTCCATCAACAGATAAGGCTGCATAGAGTCCGGAAACAACCTGCTCCTCCCCCTTCGTATTCTTAACCTTCAGTGCAGGATCGAATGAAGCAAAGAAGATATTTCCCGACTGAAGACGCTGTAGGGTGCAACGCTGACCACTCCCGATAGAAGGAAAGTCACTCTGACTATACGTCCATGTTTTACCACCATCTACTGAAACACTTCGCGGCTGCATGCCATTGATGTTATTACCACGACCAATTGAGAGTAACGAGCCATCAGGGCACTCAACAATAGGAGCATGTATTCCTGCAATCCAGGCTCCGGTCAGTCCCTCTTTGAAGTCGGGAGCAGCTTTACCCTCGGCTGGCTTCCGCCATGTTTTGCCACCATCTGCAGAGATCCAGACTACACTTCCTCCTTCACCTCCCGGAACCGCATCACAAGTAAAAATCAATCGTCCTTTCTTATCTCTCAACATAGAGGCAATAGGCATGTTCTGAAAACGGTGTTGCGGATCTATAAAAACAGGCTTCGACCAATTTGCTCCATTATCTGTTGAGTAGCGCATGACCAAT
>JAHEYR010000088.1 GCA_023251485.1 Bacteroidales bacterium | reverse complement strand
GATTACTGAACTTAACTACATAATCTATAAACTTATTTCCTTTTAAAATAGAGCGAAATAAGACGCTCCCATTTTTCTGCCCATCCATTCCGTAGCTTATATAGAGTCGGGGAGTGCCGGGCGCACTATTTTTTATCCTGATGACCAGATAGTTGTTTCTTCGTTTCGACATCTCAAGTGGCGTAAGGCTTAGTTTCATCTCCTTTTCCAACTGCAAAGAACTTGTCTGAGGTGTTAATGTCAAGACGAGCTTTCCTTCCAGAAACGATAATATCTTACTGATCTGGTTTTGTGCCAGGTTATTAGATGATTTAGCTCTTGCAGCCTGGAGATAATTGTCCATTGCGATATCCCAGCTTCTGGTTTGATAAGCCTTGTCACCCTCCGTGATCGCACTATTATAGGATGCCAATAGTTGCGCTTCAAGCGTTTGGAGCTTCTCATTTAGCTCAGTGATACGTTGTTTAGGATACTGCTCTTTAGGTTGGTATTCCACAGCCTGATTATAACTCTGAATTGCACCCTGCCAATCTTCCTGTTTCGCCATTGCATCCGCCAGATCAATGGCCTCCCTGTATTTCTTAAGCTTCTCTCCATTTGCAATAGCTTCAATCCTACTTATCTCCAGTAGCTTATCTTTTACATACTTATCATCAGGTTTTATGCCACGCGCTTGTTCGTAAGCAGTGCCCGCTTCGGCAAGGTTATTGGCATGAAAAAGTTGATCCGCTTTATCGACAATGACTTTAAAGTCCTGATCCAGTTTTATCTCTACCGTCAACTTATCACGTAATGTGATGATTTTGCTCTGAATAGCTGCTTCGTCAGGCTTTATCTTCAATGCGTTTTCGTAACGCTCAATGGCGCCACGCGTGTTGTTTTGTACAATATATTTCTCAGCTGAAGCAATTAGGTCTGTATATGATTTCTCATCTTTCCTTCGTTTCTCTAACTGCGTTTTAGCTAAAGCCAATTGACTCTTGATGCTTTTGTCGGCAGGTTTCAATGCGCTAGCCATCTGAAGCTTTTTTATGGCATTTTCAAAATCGTTAGCTTTGAGATATTCGTCAGCACTATTTAATAAAACCTGTAGTTGTGAAGGCTGCGAAATCGTTCCGGTTGAAGGGATGGCTACATTTTCCGGTAGTTCCTTCTTCTCTTTTGTTGTTTGATGATCGACTAATGCAGGGTTCTCCTGTTTCTGTGTTGATGGTTTATCTGAGCTCGACTTTACCTCTTGTTTATTCATGACCGACAGAGGCGTCGAATCCTGATTTGTATTTTTCTTATTGAGGCTTGTAATGGCGGCCAGTCGTTCTTTCACAAAAACAGAGCCTGGTTTCAGTTCGAGCGATTTTAGGAATTCAGTTTGTGCCAGATTATAATTTGCAGCCTTGAAATAGCGTTCAGCATTGATCAGTGTCTGTTCGAATAATGAATCATTTTTCCTCTGAGTCAGTGCCAATCTATCCAACTCAGCTAACTTTAATCGGGGGTGTTCATCAGAAGGATTCAGCTTAACTGCTTTCTCATAGTCGAGACGCGCAAATCCAATATCGCCAGCCTCCAGATAGAGATCAGCCTCTTCGATTAATTTGCGATAGTCACTGTTGTTTTGTGCATGCAGATTTGAAGCTACAAGCATAACGATGATAAAGAGAGCAGATTTCAGCTGTTTGATCATGCCATTAATCCTACCATTTAAAAATTAAGATAAATCAATAATTCCGTCTTTCATAACCAATCTCCGATCGGCCATCTCGGCAAGCTCTTCGTTATGGGTTACGATCACAAATGTCTGCTTAAATTCTTCACGCAATTGGAAGAAGAGTTGATGAAGCTCCTTTGCATTTGTAGAGTCAAGGTTTCCTGAAGGTTCGTCAGCCAGCACCACAGCAGGCTGATTGATGAGTGCTCTGGCTACAGCCACACGTTGTTGTTCTCCACCCGATAACGCAGCAGGCTTATGCTCCATTCGACTCTCCAGACCCAGCAGGTTCAGTAATTTCTTTGCCCGCAGTTCAGCTTCCTTTTTGCTTACACCTGCAATGAAAGCAGGGATGCAAATATTTTCGAGTGCAGTAAATTCCGGAAGCAAGTGGTGAAATTGAAAGACAAAGCCAATATTCTTATTTCTGAAGGCCGAAAGCTTCCTGTCATTCATGCTATTTATGTTCTTTCCGGCTATCTCCAGCTTTCCTGAATCGGGCTGATCTAACGTGCCGATTATGTGAAGCAACGTGCTCTTACCGGCTCCTGAAGCACCAACGATAGAAACAATCTCGCCCGATTCTATGCTTAGCGAAACGCCTTTCAACACGTTGAGGTTCCCATACGATTTGTAAATATCTTTTGCTTTGATCATACGCCAAAGTTAGCAAAAAAGGTAGCAGGTATCATATTTGGTGATTCTGTTTACAATTTTTTAGCATTATCCTCAATGGATAAAGGCATAACGCGATGGAGAAGCAATCTGTTCATTTTTATTCATCAGCTAACTTATATTTAACAGAAAAATTAGTACGTTTGAACAAAACCCCACAGTTTTGCATTTCTTTCTTAAACATCAAAATTAGTCACCATGAATCTTCATGAATACCAGGCAAAAGATATTTTAAAAAAATACGGCGTCCCTATTGGAGAGGGAATTGTGGCTTCGACACCTAACGAAGCTGTAGATGCTGCAAAACAGTTAAATGCACTTTACGGATCGCAGGCATGGGTGGTTAAAGCTCAGATACATGCAGGTGGTCGTGGTAAGGGTGGAGGTGTAAAGTTTGCCACCTCTTTTGATGAAGTTCACGAAAAGGCCTCACAGATCATCGGGATGCAACTCGTTACCCCGCAGACCAGTGCTGCCGGAAAACTAGTTCGTAAGGTACTGGTTCAGGAAGATGCTTATGCAAAAGGTGCTTCGCCCATCAAGGAGTTTTACTTCAGCGTCTTATTAGATCGAGCGAAGAGTCAACTGATGTTTATGTACTCACCGCAAGGGGGGATGGACATCGAAGAGGTTGCTGATAAGACCCCCGAATTGATCTTTGTCGAACACATCGACCCCTCTGTAGGGTTAAAAGACTTTCAGTGTCGCAAGATAGCTGGTAATCTAGGCTTGAGTGGGCTGGCTTTCAATAATATGGTCAAGTTTGTAAAGGCAATATATCAGGCATATATCGGAATTGATGCAACGCTGTTCGAGATAAACCCACTCTTAAAGTCATCCGACGACCGCATCCTCGCTATTGACGCCAAGGTCAATCTGGATAACAACGCACTGTTCCGTCATCCCGACCTGGTCGCATTGCGTGATGTAAACGAAGAAGACCCTACCGAAGTAGAAGCCGGCGAATACAACCTGAACTATGTCAAGTTGAATGGTAATGTAGGATGTATGGTCAATGGTGCCGGGTTGGCAATGGCAACGATGGATATCATCAAGCTATCAGGAGGCGATCCAGCAAACTTCTTAGATGTTGGTGGCACAGCGAATGCACAACGTGTAGAGCAAGCCTTCCGAATCATCCTAAAAGACGAAAATGTAAAAGTCATCTTAGTAAACATCTTTGGCGGTATCGTTCGTTGCGATCGTGTAGCTCAGGGTATTGTTGATGCCTATAAGAATATTGGAGATATTAAAGTCCCTATCATCGTTCGTCTGCAAGGAACCAATGCAGAGGAGGCTAAGAAGATCATTGAAGAGTCCGGACTGAAAGTGTATCCTGCCGTTAAGCTGGAAGAAGCTGCCTCACTGGTTACGAAGCTCGTCAATCAATAAATCAAAGTACTAAATATAATATGTGGAGGTGATAGGCAATGTTTATCACCTCTTTTGCTTGATGGAAGCAATGATTATTTATTTTTGTTAGAAATACTGGATGTTAAAATTGAGCGTTAGTTAATAGTATAGCGGTTTAAAACTAGGATTTATGTTTAGGCAATTAAGAGAACACAACAGATTGAACGAAACCATATTTATGGTAGTCATTACCGTCATATGTTTTGGCTTTTCAATGTTTAGATACTTATACACAAACGATCATTTTCTTTTATCACTCAACTGGAATCTGTTCCTTGCCTTTATTCCCTGGGCGATAACCAGTTTAGTCATCGTCCGCCCCCAATTACAATCTAAGAAACTGATCATTTCAATATTACTGATTACCTGGTTTTTATTTTTTCCTAACGCACCCTATATCTTTACCGATTTAGTTCATATCACGCAAAAGTCAACGATGCCGTTGTGGTTTGATCTGATACTGATACTCACCTTTGCCTGGGTGGGACTGCTTTATGGCTTCTTGAGTTTATGGGATATCGAGCGCATTTTAAAGAAGTCATTAAGTCATACCTGGATTTCGGTAATTTCAGTCGGCCTCTTATTTCTGGGTAGTTTTGGAATCTATATCGGTCGCGATCTCCGATGGAATAGCTGGGATGTGATTAGAGAGCCTTTTGGATTAATCTATGATATATGCGCTATATTGGTCAAACCATTGCATCATCCCAGAGCATGGGGGATGACATTAACCATGTTTGTATTTCTGAATATGGTCTATTGGTCTTTCAAAATAATCCGGAAGAAGGATGAATAAGCCCCCTGCGATGAGTCCGTTACATATCCCATCACTCCGTCTTGCGAATCAACAGATAACCAGCTCAAAATTTACGACCGTAAAAGATATCGTAAGTTGGATGGGCGCGATACAGGCACAAGACTTCTACATGGTCCGGTGGGCTCTTGGCATTCGCATACCTGATTCAACCAATGAATCTATTGAAGCCGCTTTCAATGAGGGTCATATACTCAGAACCCATCTACTCCGACCCACCTGGCATCTGGTTTCATCCGACGACATCTATTGGATGTTAAACCTGAATGCGCCACAGATAAGAGCATCTATGCGATCGAGAGACAGAGAGCTGGGGCTCACTGCATCTGTTTTTGAAAAGAGTAATTCTATATTTGAAAATGCTTTACAGGGCGGAAAACATTTATCTCGTGAAGCGTTGTTATCTCATCTGGAAAATGTTAATATCGCCACCGACAGCAATAGAGCGTCCCATCTCCTGATGCACGCCGAGCTTGACGGAATAATCTGTAGTGGAAGAATCATAAATAACCAGCAGTCCTATGCCCTCCTTTCCGCAAGAGTGCCGAAAACAACGATATTAAGCAGGGAAGAAGCAATATCTTCATTGGCCGCAAAGTATTTTACGAGTCACGGTCCGGCTACGTTATACGACTTCATCTGGTGGTCAGGCTTATCCGTAAGCGAAGCAAAAAAAGCTTTGGCGATGGTGAAGTCTAACTTAGTATCCGAAACTATCGACGAGCAGGTTTATTGGTTTGCCAACACGTCAGCCATTTTAACTTCTGATAAAGATGTCGTACATTTACTGCCGGCTTATGATGAGTTTCTGATTAGCTACAAAGACCGAACCGCATCCTTGCCTTTTAAAAATCATAGCAAAGCCGTTTCAAATAATGGTATCTTTAAGCCGATTATTGTAGTAAACGGACAAGTGGTAGGCATCTGGCGTCGGACCATCAAGAAAGATAAAATCATCATGGAGATCGAACCGTTTCAGCCACAACCCAAAGCGATAACGAATCTGATTATGGAAGCCGCCTTACGATACGGACGTTTCATGGATAAAAAAGTAGAAATAGCTTAACACCAACCCATAATATGAAAACAAAACTACTCATCACCATTCTTGCTTTTGTCTTAATTGCAGTTGTGCAATCGTCTGCACAAGAGACCAAAGCTATCAAACGGCCTAAGATCACAGGCGTTGCACATATTGCTTTATATGTAAAAGACATTGAAAATACCCGTCAGTTTTATAAAGACTTTCTAGGGTATTCCGAGCCCTACTCTTTAAAGAATAAAGATGGCAACGGACTTAGTCTGACATTTATCAAGATCAATGATCGTCAGTTGATCGAGTTATTTCCTGAGAAGAAAGCCGAAGCAGATCGCTTCTACCACTTTGCACTGGAGACCGATGACGCAGAAGGAATGCGTGTATATCTAGCCTCAAAAGGATGTAAAGTGCCGAAGGAAACGCCGAAAGGACGCACGGGCAACTATAACTATTTTGTGACCGATCCCAATGGAACCATTTGTGAGATCGTTGAGTATGGCAAAGAAGGCAATACCATCAAAAATATAGGATCCGACAACCCATCCACACGGATCAGTAAACGCATGAGTCATGTAGGATTTATGGTTCCCGACATTGATAGTGCCATGAAATTTTATCGCGACATACTGGGCTTTAAAGAGACCTGGCGTGGTAGTGCCGATGGGAAGAATGTCAGTTGGGTCAATCTGAAAGTGCCTGATGGAAACGATTACATCGAATTAATGTTGTATGATAAGCAGCCCAACAAATCACGGATGGGCTCAATGAATCATCTCTGTCTGGAAGTAGACGATGTGCCCGCAGCATTGACCATACTAAAAACACGGGCCTTGCCTGTAGGATGCCAGATGCCGGCCGACTTTAAAACCGGCATCAACAAGAAGCGTCAGATCAATTGTTTTGATGGCGATGGCACCCGTGTTGAAGTCATGGAAGCTAATACCGTCGATGGACAACCGACACCCTCATCCACCGCCCCGCCTTTGAAGTTCATAAAGTAATGATATGCAGCAGTGCGGCTGTGTCGTTGTATTAAAAAAAAGGAGGCTGCCCTTTTGTGACAGCCTCTTTGTTTTTGTTCGTCCATTCGAACGATCTTTCGTTATTTCGAACGAAGTGAGAAATCTTCTATTCTCCCTTCACCGCCGTCTGCGATATTGCCGAGATGATACTCCCACCCAGTGTCAGATACCCACCCAGCATCGTGATCATGGCAGGCAGTGCCACCGGCGAAGCCAACAAAGCAGCTCTGACCACACCCATCACTAAATGTAGCAGGCGGACAAAGTAAACCACCAGCGACAGTAGCAACGAGATCACGATACCAAACAGCCAGGTTAAGTCAACAGATGCATTCATGGCACAAGTAGATTCGTGCGATTAATAAACGTCGACCACCATCATGCTGCCACCCTTCAAAGGCTTGTAATCCTTAGCATTAATACACACGTAGAACTCAATACCCATGCACTGAATGATCGTGCAGGCATCATCTATGATCGTCCTACGTGGAGGTTCATATAATTGCGGATACTTTTAAAGCTTCCGCGGTACTTTATAGCACCAGTTTGAATAGCCATTGTAGTAGTTTTAAGATTTGTAATATAGTTCGTGGTATTATTCGTTGATCAACAAACCAAAATTACAAAACGGCTATTGAACGTGTCAAGGATTCTGAAGTGGCAAAATGAAGCCATTGAAAGCCAATTTCAATTATTTCTCATGTTATACCCGAAAGGGTATGAGCATTATAAAGATGGTGCCGTGTTCATGATTTACGAAACAGATTGGGACAAGAAGATTCATTCTACAATATCATAAGCATCTCTATTTTGCGATTTCCTGATTTAAAAGCGTCTCAATTTCCATCCCACTACTTGGCCTTGGTGCATTGAAGTTTACAATATTCCCTTTTTTGTCGATCAGGATAAATTTAGGGATATTGTCTAATACATAAGAATTCGCCACAATGTTATTCTTGTCAATCAGTTGAATCCAATCGGGTTTGTCTTCTTCCAGAGCTTTCTTCCATGCGTTATACCCATCACTAACGGCTATGCTAATGAAAGCTATTTGATTATTGTTCTTGAATTTGTTATACAAGATTTTGAAACCTGGTGTCTCCGCTCTGCATGGACTACACCAACTAGCCCATAGATCCAGATAAACTACTTTCCCTTTAAAGTCTTCAAGACGGTAGGTCTTCCCTAAATTGCTTTCCAATACAAATTTAGGCGCAGGTTTACCTACTTGAGTTCTCATCAGTTCTGCTACTCTTTCAGCGAATTTAGCGTTAAGATATCTTTTATAATGCAGGTCTTTAAGATTTGAAATGTAAGGTTTGAATTGTTCTTTTAACCCATTGATTTCTTCAAGCGACCTAATGGACTCAATCTCTTCAGTCATTAGCATATTTAAAGCATATTCTTTTGCTTTTCCTGTGTAAATCTTGTTTATCTTTTCTAATCTATGTTCCAAATCAGGATGTATCGTTGAATCTTTTTTCTGATCAAGACCGACTAAATAATACGGATAATAAATACTGATAAACCTTTTGCATTCTTTAGATTTAAAATAGTCGTCCCGAAAGATGTTGTTTAAAATATCATTGTCAAAATTGTTCCGTAAAAAGTCGACTGTTTTTTTATAATTATAGTGGTTGTATGATGAATAATCTATTAGCCAGCTCAGCGTAATGAATTTTCTATCGAGATGGGTTAACTCACCCATGTATTTAAGATATTTATCATGAATCGGTTTCATATCAAAGATAGCATGAGCTACTGAGTCTTTTAATTTTTGTCTATTATTGAAGCGTTTTAAAAAATCTTTTTCACTTAATAAAAAATCATTTATAGTATCTCTGTTAGATGTCATAATTGAATCCAGGATAAGTTCATATTTGTTGCTTTCCGCACCAATTCCGGTTATTTTTATTGTTTTATGTAATGAAGAATCATCTTTCCAATTTGCAGTAATTGTCAAGTTATAACCCGGAGCAATGCATATATCTCTGATTTGAAATTTGTTTCCATGGAGATTGATGATTTGTGGCAGCTTAACATTATATGTCTTTAAATAGAAATTGCCAAACTGATCAAGTTTGAGCGTATCAGTAGCACCATCTCCGTATAAGTCATCATAGTGCATCAGTAAATTATTTTCCGGACAGTTCGTTATTTGTCCCTTTATGATAAAAGGTTCTGCTTTAGGTCTTGTCTGTCCAAATAAGGAGAAAGTAGTTGATAGTATTAAGCAGAAAATAGCGAATATTTTTTTCATTTAACAAAGTTTGTACTAGTTCGATTTAAAATATAAGGAGCATCTGTTTGCGATATTTTGTGTTGATTATAATCTTTAACTTCTATTGATACTGGTTTTAAAATAATTATCCAGTTGTAAAAATACTATTCTTTTACCCATTGGTATTAATAAATGTGCACTAGTTTAATATAGCCAACGGGTTAAAATTAATAAATACTGGCATTAGGCGCTTTCCAAACACAAAACTTACAACATTTGTTTTTGCCGTAATCCGTGTTAATATCGTCGGCCCAAATATGGAGTGTATCACCTTTCATTGAAATGGCTCTAGGCGATGAGGATTTCAAATCATTATGGTATTCAAAATAGTATTCACTTTCCCATGTATAACGCACCCAGGAGCCATAAGCATTCATCAGTTTAGGTGAATCTTTTATTATCTGTTCCTGTTTTTTAATATCCGATTTCAGCCAATCGGGAATATCATTTGCAGAAGAGTGATGCTCCTTTTTGCATGAAATAAGAGAGAGTGCAAAGAGAGCCAATAGTACTATTTTTTTCATGATATTACTTTTTACGTTCATCTTTTTTGCGTCAAAAAACATACCAGTTCAAAGTTATATTTATAGAACTAAACAACTTAATCCACTAAAATGGAAAAACTAAGTTTAGGAGCATTCGTATAATGTATTTCATTTATTTTTTTCGGCCAGCAACTACCTTATTGTATTCAACCTCTTTCGGTTCCCACAGCTCTATTTTATTCCCTTCGATATCCATAATGTGGATAAACTTTCCATAATCGAACGACTCAATCGTATCGACTATCGTGACACCCTCTTTTTTTAGATCTTCTACCAATCCTTCAAGGTTCTCAACCCTGTAGTTGATCATAAAATCCTTGGATGAAGGTTCGAAATACTTCGTCTTTTCAGAGAAAGGGCTCCATTGCGTAGAGCCATATTTTGATGAATCCTCACCCAGGCGCCATTCAAAGTTGAGACCATACTGATCAGAGACCATTCCTAAATGTTTACCATACCATTCTTTCATTTTAGCCGGATCTTTACATTTAAAGAAGATCCCCCCAATACCGGTTACTTTTTTCATCTTATTTGACTGATTGTTATGAGTTGAAATAATACGATTGAATCCGAACCCCAGCAGAAATGTGATCACAAAAGCTGCTATGATGAATATCCTTTTTTTCATTTTTTTTAATAGTTCAGTGATGAATTCTTTTATTTTTTTTTCGGAGCAAGAACCAGATCTGCAGCTTCTATTATAACCGCTTCTCCGGGCAAAGCTATTCTATCAATTCATCTATTTTGTTCATTTATCGCCTCCTTTCTTATCAATTTTCTTTTGTAAGGCTTTAATATTTTCGAGATAGTCTTTTTCGACCGGCGATAGGTTTTTTGCCTGATATCTTTTTAATTCAGCTTTGGCTTTTTCCAGTGCTTGCTTGTGGCTGATATTTCCAGCATCATGCAATAGTTTTTCCCCAGCAGAAGCCAAAATGGAATCCAATTGTTTAATGTAGTCTTTCATATACATCGGTTTGCGTCTGATCGCCTGAATCTCGGCAAAGTCGAAGTATCCTGAAACCAGATTATTCAGGATTTTCAGTTCTTCAGCATTCAGATAACTCTTTGCAACCGTAATGTCTTTTGAGGTGGGTTGTTCACCCGGGAAAACGGTCAGTCCCATAAAAGGTTGTTTGCTGTCGGCACGCTGATAAATTACTTCTGCAGCCTTGTGTCCGTGTGCAGCGTAATATAATTTGTTTTGCACAATTTTGAAAAGTTTAATCGATTCGGGAGAGTTCGGGTCATAATCAATGCTGTTAGCATATAAGTCCAACACCTGGCGATATAAAACTTTTTCGGAAGAACGAATATCGCGGATACGGTTGAGCAATTCGTACCAATAACCGCCTCCACCCATTTGTTTGAGGCGTTCATCGTCCATTGTAAAGCCTTTGACTATGTATTCTTTGAGGCGTTCGGTAGCCCAGATACGAAACTTTGTGGCAACATGTGATTTAACACGATAACCAACAGAAATTATGGCATCGAGATTATAAAACTTTTGCTTTCGTTCAACCATTCGGGAGCCTTCATTTTGAACTTGTAAGAAATCCTTACAAGTTAGATCTTCCTGTAACTCACCTTCTTCAAAAATATTTTTCAGGTGAATAGTAATATTCTGAGTTGTTGTCTGAAACAACTCTGCCATCATTTTTTGAGTAAGCCAAACGGTATCGTTGGAAAGACGAACTTCAATTTTTGTTTTGCCATTATCAGTTTGGTAGAGAATTATCTCACCTTTTTGTTCTTCGTTCATTGTTCTAGCTTTTCTTCATTTTTATATTGAACTTCCTTCCAGATCAGCTACAATCTATTTCGTTCGTTGTAAAAACCTTTAAAAGTAAGAAGAAAAGTAATCAGAAGGTTAAAAACAAAATTATAGATTTCATTAAACAAACTCCTGGGCACCAAATTAATTTCCCATGGCGAAGCTTTAATTCATGAATAGCCAAAAATATCTGGTCGTATTTCTCTTAACCGTGCCGAGATTCATTTCAAAAAGACCTTATTGAACAATGAAATACATATTTGTTGATGAGTCTTAGGAAGATTATTTGTATTGGCAGAAGACGATAAGAAAATATCATCCAAAATAAATGATTTATTGAAGGATGTTTCACGTCATCCTTTTGAAGGAATGGGAAAGCCGGAACCTTTGAAATATAAGTATAAAGGTTACTGGTCGCGAAGAATTGATGGCGAGCACAGGTTAATTTATCAGGTTAAAGATGATGAAATATTAATTGCTAAGTGCCGATTTCATTATGATTAAGCCTTTTTTTAAGTTAATAATCTCTGAGCCTGTTAATAATCAGGACTTCCTTCTGGGTCGTTCCGACCACATGAAGTCCTGGTTATTAACTACCGTTTTTTTTATTCCGAATCAGGTATTAGCAAGATTTTACTAGAACTATGACCATTTTCCAAATATTCATGAGCCTTCATACCT
>JAHEYR010000270.1 GCA_023251485.1 Bacteroidales bacterium | reverse complement strand
ATTTATCAATGCAAAGTTGAGTGATTCAATACGGCGTCACAATAGTGCATATAGGTATTTTGTCCTTGATTGATAGGTCGACTCGACTTAATTAAAAGAAGAAGACAAGTCTTTGCAACTACTTTTTCGGTAAAAATTTAATCGAAAATCTTGCTGCCATATCTGTTCAACAGATCAATACGAATCAAATTCAGATTAACATCAGGAATTTGAAGATGACACCAGATAATAGGTTTCAGTGTAATATACTTACAGCAATAAGTATTGATTATTACTTTAGGCACAAAATAATCAGCCATGAAAAACCAACTACTTGTAATTGCAGTGCTTATCATTATCTCGATGGGTCTTTCAAATCGGGGAGATGCACAAAGTGGCCCATTATCTTTTCAAAACAACTACGTATCATCCGATACTTTGACCAACAGTTACGCATGGTGCTCTGTTCCTCAAACAGTGACCTTCCATGTGTATGGAATTCATTATGGTCCGGGTGTAACTTACCCTGATACCATCCAGTTCACCACTCAGTTTGGTGATGGAAGTGATACCACATTTCAATACATATCCATGGGCTCCACCTTTTATCCGAGCTTTCCCCACACATACACTGCAGCGGGTTCTTACTCCATAGAATGCATCGCTTTATCTAACAACGGCGATGGCGATACGCTCACTTCATACAACCAGGTGATCATCTCCGATAGCTGCGGTAATATTTCAGGAAAGGTTTACATTGATGCCAATGCAGATTGCATCTACCAGACAGGTGAAACCTTAATGTCTTTCGTGCCTGTACAGTTGCTTAATGGAACTACATTGATCGCTTGGGCCTACACTGATTCAGTGGGTGAATATCATTTTGATGTGCCGGTAGGCCCCACCTACACCATACACATCAACAATTATTACTGGAGTTACAGCTGGAATTCCATTTGCCCCTCTTCCGGATCCATCACCACGCCGGCGCCGTCATCGGGTAATGATTTTGCCATTGATTGCGCCAGCGGGTTTGATTTAACCGGATATGTTTATGGAGCCGGTTTCGTTCCGGGCCAAAACCATTACCATTGGCTCGATGCTTATAATCTTCGTTGTACTCCCACCAGCGGAACTGTAACCCTCACGCTCGATCCGCTGGTGTCATTTGTTTCATCAGTTCCCTCACCGGCCAGCGTAAGCGGCAATACGCTCACATGGAACTTTTCAAATCTCACCAACGGATTTTATTATTATTGGTGGAACAGCTTCTGGGCCAGTGTTCGTCTTCATACCAGTTCCTCCGCAGTGATAGGCGACACCGTATGTCTGACGATGGTTGTTTCTCCGTTAACTGGCGACGCCAACGATACAAACAACACCATCACATTCTGCCGTCCGGTCGTTTCTTCTTACGATCCGAATGAAAAGGATGTAGCTCCCAGAGGCACCGGCACAACCGGTGATATTCTTGCTGATAGCCAGCATCCGATGCAGTATGTAGTTCATTTCCAGAACACGGGTACTTATCAGGCATATAACATTTTCGTACTCGATCCCCTCGATCCTGATCTTGATATCAATACCTTCCAGGTTGTTTCAACAAGCCACAAAATGGACGTCGACATTCTCAACGGCAACGTGATCAAGTTCTCTTTCAATAACATCATGCTGCCCGACAGTGGCACCGATCAGCGCGCAAGCAATGGCTATGTTTCGTACACCATCAAACAAAAGCAGGGACTAACCGTGGGCACTGAGCTCCGCAACAAGGCTTCCATTTACTTCGATTTTAACCAGCCTGTAGTTACCAACACAACGCTGAACACCATTGTGGCTCCATCAGGGATCAGCCAAAATGTTTCCGGTAACGATGTGACGGTCTATCCGAATCCGTCCAATTCAATAGTTACCGTTGAAATGAACAATGCCGGGTTCAGGATGCAGAATCTTGTGATCACCGACATTCTCGGCAACACCGTTTCAGCCTACCGGCAGCATCTCGTGAATAACAAAATCCAAATCACAGGGCTTGCATCAGGCGTCTATTTTCTGCGAATGAATGTGAATGGTAACGAGATCAATAAAAAGGTGGTTGTGGCAAAGTAACCTCGTTCCAGTTTGTTAATTCATTGAGACAGTGTCTGCTATAGGCACTGTCTGTTTTTGTGTAATGGGTTCGATCTTTTAATTTGGGGTACAAATAATGATACAATGTGATCTTTTGTATCAGAAGAAAATCTGTTTTGTATATTTGTTGATACAGTTTAACCCAGAACAATATTCGTTATGAAAAACAACAAACTATTTTTTCTTTTATTTCTCGTATTCCTTGCCTTCTGTGCGATGACATCCATCTCGTGCAAAAAATGTGTTTCGTGCAATATTGGGGCTGTCTATCATTCCTCAGGATGTTCTTATGGCGGCTATGGTAAACCGAACGCTCAAACAACTTGCGAGCAAAAAGCGTTGCTTTCAGGTACAACCTGTACCTGTGTTAAACAGTAAGAGAGAAGCGTTACAAATTTATTTTTTCGAGTTCATAGGTCTTTATGATATGAGAAGATCGGGCGGATTGTTTTTCATTTTAGATTTTTATTAACGCTCTTGTTCCGTTTTGAAATAAAAAACAAAGAGTCTTAATCAATAGGGACTTCTTCTTTATGATAGCCTGTCTTTGATTTATAGGTTGAGAGTGTTGGATCAAAAGGTGGTAGGCGGATGATACTAAACTCTTTTTTTCACAATCAAAGAATTTGTTTTGCTCTTTTCTTCTCCTCTAAAATGTTAACAATAAACATTTAACGTCTATTGACATATTTTACCGTCACTATTGATTTGAGAAAGTTCAATGAAATGTTTTTATTAATGATCTACCTGAGCGGACTCTAAATATTTTTCAAAATCAAAAGCCACATACTTAGTTTACAAAATGTGAACAATGAATTTGTATCAGAGTGTGTAAATCAATCATTCGAATGCCGTTCAGTAGTTTTTTGGGGAGTACATTAATTTCAACAATTTCCAACAAAATCAAAAAAACTGGAGACTTGCACGGATATAAAAATTATAATACCAAACAATGATTTGTGTCATCAATTTGGATTCCTTTAATTTACATTGATAGTGAGACTCCTCATTCATTAATCTTCATAAACCACAACACATGAAAACAAAATTACACGTTTACATTATCCTGGTTCTCGCATTATTCTCTGTTCAAGCTAAGGCACAGTGGGTACAAGCAACCGGATTGTCCGGAGGAGTTGTTACCAGCATGAAATCAGTAGGAACAACC
>JAHEYR010000269.1 GCA_023251485.1 Bacteroidales bacterium | reverse complement strand
GAGTATTGTTTCCAGGATTCAGATGCACCGATAAGAGTAGAAAAATTGACGGCAGATAACTTATTGACAAATAATGGATTACCGTTGGTTGTTTATCACACATCTCTTTACCAGAGCGAGGATATTCTCCGATACAAGCAAGATACATTTGGGCATAAAAACGAGATAAAACCTGGTTGGTTTACTGACAAATTTCTGGCATGGACACCAGAACAGATCGACACGCTTACTTGCCTGCACCCAACCCGAGACGATATTTGGGAGAAGCCTGTCAAATTCAACGGACAACTACCTGACGCATTAAAAAACCACAAACTAAGAGAAAAAAGAAAGATGAGAGTATTGCTTATACCGATGGATTACCACAGACATTCAGAAGGATCGGAACTGTTTCAGGATATGATCGATGGATTTAATGTTGAAAATGAGACGCAGATCTTCACCAACATGATGGCTGCTGTAGCATTTAAACCGGATGTGATCCATTTCCAGGGATCGTTAACGCCAGAACAGCTAGGATACCTTAAGCGGGAAACAAAAGCTCTTGTAGTGATGTGGACAGGAGACGCCCGTTTTGTGCCAACACAATCACTCATTCTTTATAAAGATGTTGTGGATACGTTCTTCCTCCCATTCTCCGGTAAAACCTCAAAAACCTATCACTCAATTCTTGGAAAGCCTTGTCATTTTATTTGGGAACCAATCCAGAACTGGCGATACAAAGAGCCTAAAACACTTGAGGAAGGTTCTGTAATATTTGTGGGGAATATATATGGGACATTACCGGGAGGGGCGAAGAGACGAAAACTTGCAGAATTCACACAAAAACTTATACCTGAATTTGAATTTTATGGCAACGGATCACTTAACGGCGAACTGGTCTACACTAAAGTACCTGACGCATACAACAGTGCTTTCCTTACGATCTGCGAAAATAACTACGATGATCTGGATGAATATTTCACACCCCGGAATTTAGGGGCTATTGCGGCAGGATCTTGCGCTTTAATGCGATACTTTCCCGGTATAGAAAAGCATTTTGAACACCTTACGCATTGTGCTTATTACCGGAATAAATTTGAATTACTTGAGTGGATAAATTTCTTCAAGCAAAATCCTCATAACAGAAATGTTATCGCCAGCAACGGCTATAAATTGGCAAATGAGAATTTTACAATGAAGGCGTGGGCCAAGCAATATATGCAGATGATTAAACAGCATTTTTTACGATCATGAAACAACTCGCTTCCTGCATAATCGAAGACAGACCTCTGGATAACTTAGCAAAAATCATCCAACAACATCAAAAACTTTTACCAGATAATGATCTTTACATCGGCTGCAACAAAAAAGTCGAGAAACTTCTTTATGAAGAATTTCCAAACGCGTTCTTTTTCCATGTCCCAGAACCTCTCCACGATGTATCATATTCTATGAATAACGGATATAATCGTCTACACACTCGTTCTTCTTTCTGGAATCGGTTTCTAGGATATAAGAATCTGTTTACCTTTCAATCAGACTCTGTTATCTTCCGTAAGGGTATTGAAGAGTTTTATCGGTGGGATCTCGTAGGAGCTCCCTGGAGATTTCAGGATCACGGAGGCAACTGCGGCGCCGCATTAAGAACACCTGAAATAATGGCGAAAATCTGCGATATGTTTCCATGGAACAGTTCTTTGGGCAATGAGGACGTGTATTTCTCGAATATTCTCCACGCTCATCCTGAGATTGGTAAACTTGCTCCAAGACATGTTTGTTTGAAGTGGGGTGTAGAAAGCGTATTTTCGTTAGACACATTTTGCGGACATGCTTATTGGAAACATTTAAACGAAGATGAATGTGAACAAATTAATAAGCAAAAATTTGAAACCTTTTAACATTTATCCAAGTACAACTGAAAACTAATATGAAAAAAGAAAATTTACAAGAAGGATTGCTGGTAACAGATGAAGAACGCACGCGCTTCGGTATAGGAGTAGTAGAAAGAATCGAGGAGGAGTTGATCTATGTGTGGTATGACGAAGTTGAGACTCTGGTTCATTATACAGATGAGGAACTGAAATTTTTAAAATCAATATAAATATGAATCCAATCCTTGCATTATTTATCTGCATCTTTATAGTCAGCGCCATTTCGTTTTATATCAGGTTTGATACGGATGCTGCGTTTAATGAATGGTACAGTGACGTACATTACCAAGCGACTTTTTTTGGCTTCACTCCTGAAGATGTGGAAAATTTTATCGAAGATGAGTGGTATGAGCATTTTGTAAACGGATTAACCGTTGAAGAAGCAATTAAAAAACATTTGAGCAAATGAGTGAGAAAATATATTTAGGACTGGATATAGGAGTAAGTGGAGGCGTAGTTGTATTGAGCGCAGACGGTTCTGTTATAGAATTCTTCAAAACACCTGAAACCAGAAAAGAATTTCGCGAGCGGCTTAGTCTTTATAAAGATAGGCATTCTTTCTGCATTCTTGAGAAGGTACATAGCCAACCAAAAAATGGTGGAAAAGCTAATTTTTCTTTTGGCTCAACTGCCGAACGCGCCTTATATACCTTAGAGATTTCTAACATTCCTTTCCAAGAGGTGACTCCTCAGACCTGGATGAAGCATTATATGATGAAAAAGGAGAAAGATGAAAGCCATACCCAATGGAAGAACCGGTTAAAGGAACGAGCCCAACAACTATTTCCTAATGAGAAAGTGACGCTGTGGAGCGCGGATGCGTTCCTGATGGCGGAGTTTGCAAGGAGAATCTACAAATAGGCTGAATGATCTACATCATTACAAATAATCCGGATTTTAAGCCAAACCCCATCTACCGGTTTGCAGATAAAGCCCAGCTCATATCTTACTTAGACCGTAAACAGGAGTGGTCCTTTGACTGCGAAACACGAGGATTCGATCCTTACACTAAAAATCTCCTTTCCATCCAGATAGGAGATTTTGAGAACCAGTATGTAGTAGATTGTGAATCTGTGGATATATCTGATTTAAAATTAATACTCGAATCAAAAATCCTCGTAGGCCAGAACATTAAATTTGATTTAAAATTTCTATATCATAAAGGGATTTATCCAAATAAGATTTACGATACGTTTGTAGCAGAGAAAGTTTTAAACTGCGGACTGAATTATATCAGAGCTTCTCTGGACGCGATTGTGGAGCGCTATCTAAAAATACCTATGGACAAGTCTGTACGGGTGGATATTCCTAAAGAAGGGCTTACTCCCAGAGTTATCAGTTATGCCGCCGATGATGTGAAATATCTGGAACATATAAAAAGACATCA
>JAHEYR010000087.1 GCA_023251485.1 Bacteroidales bacterium | reverse complement strand
CCATTGGAGGTGTCGGGCGATATTGCATTTGGAATAGAGGCCTCGGATTACCAGAATGGGAATGAAATATCAACAGGACCATATTCTGTTGACTTTTATCTGGATTCACTTCGGTATACTGCAATACGTTTTGAAACGTTTTCTTTTTCGCAAAACAGGGCGGCTAACAGTATTTTGGATTATGCAGAATTTATGCGATCGAACCGCAAGATTATACGGTCGGTTGTCGATCCTAATAATCCGTTGAAGATATACGATGAAGTCCGAAATGGCGGTGTCTTCTCGTTTAACGATAATAATATACATATTTTTCGATGTGTTGTAAAGGACTTCCACGGGCATAAGGCTGAACTGACAGTATGGCTAAAGAGTAAGAAACTGCCATATGTTTGGGCAAAGGCGAATGAATATGCGAAGATCTTTTACTGGAACAGAATCAATTATTTTGATACCAAAGAATTGAGTATGGTTGTTCCCAAAGGGTCGTTATATGATACCCTCTTTTTTAAATATTCAACAGAACCGGGGAATGAATTTCTCTATTCAAATATTCATTGTCTTCATGATATCTATACCCCGGTACATGAATCGTTTTCTTTGAGCATTAAAACAAAAGGTGTCAGTCAGTCGCTGCTGAAGAAGCTGGTGATGGTGCGATTGCAGGAAAATGGTAATTTTATTTCGGAAGGCGGGCGTTGGGTCAATGGCTATATGACTGCTAAGGTTAGAAATTTCGGAAAGTATGCAGTCGCCGCTGATACTATCCGCCCGACGATAAAGCCTCTTACTGGTTTTAAAAAGAAGGTGCTTAGAGAGAAAGGGCTTATTCAATTTAAGATAGGCGATAATCTTTCAGGTATAAAAAGCTATAAGGGATTTATTAACGATAAGTGGGTATTGTTTTCTTTAGATGCGAAGACTTCTATCATTACCTATGAGATAGATTGGCATGTGCGATCGGGACTGAATACATTAACCATTGAATTGGAAGATCAGGTGGGGAATAAAAGTGCATTTAATACCACTTTTAACTATTGATGCTCCTGTTTAATGGAGTGAAAAAGTTATTTTATGAATCTTTAAGGGAATAATACCGGTTGAACGATGGCTAAGTTCTTGTACAATTGAACTATTCAGGCTAACTTTGCAGCATGGAAGAAATGATATTAATTCTCGATTTTGGTTCCCAGTATACCCAACTTATTGCTCGCCGGGTGAGGGAACTTAATGTGTATTGTGAGATTCACCCTTTCAATCACATCCCCGCAATTACCAGCAATATTAAAGGTGTAATCCTTTCGGGTAGCCCATATTCAGTTCGTGATGCTGAATCTCCTTTTCCTGATTTGAGTGCATTTCGTTCGAAATTACCCCTGTTGGGTGTTTGTTATGGCGCTCAGTTACTGGCATTATATTCGGGAGGTGATATTGAACCTTCCAGCACCAGAGAATATGGCAGAGCTAATCTGTCGTTTATCAATAATGAAAATGTTCTTTTAAAAGATATGACCAATGGAAGTCAGGTCTGGATGTCGCATGGCGATACGATTCTGAATACTCCATCTGAATTCGAGATCATTGCAAGCACACACGATGTTAAGGTCGCCGGATATCATATCAGGGGCGAACAGACATGGGGGATACAATTTCATCCTGAGGTATATCATTCAACAGAGGGTAAGACCTTACTACATAATTTCGTAGTCAACATCTGTGGTTGTCATCAATCGTGGACACCTGCTTCGTTTGTTGAGACCACCATCAAAGAGCTTCGCGAAAAGATAGGTGGTGACAAAGTAATTCTAGGACTTTCGGGTGGTGTTGACTCTAGTGTTGCTGCAGTGTTGTTGCACAAAGCGATAGGCACGCAGCTATATTGTATTTTTGTTGATAACGGATTGCTCCGTAAAGATGAATTCGAGAAGGTCTTGGATTCATACAAGCACATGGGGTTGAATGTAAAAGGCGTTCGGGTAGGCGATCAGTTTCTGTCTGAATTAGCCGGTGTTACGGAACCAGAGAAGAAACGTAAAATAATAGGCAGGGTATTTATCGAAGTATTCGATGCCGAATCGCATAAGATAGAAGATGTTGTTTGGCTTGCACAGGGGACTATCTATCCTGATGTGATAGAGTCTGTTTCGGTAAAAGGACCATCGGCAACGATTAAAAGTCATCATAATGTAGGCGGATTACCTGATTTTATGAAACTTAAAATTGTTGAGCCACTGAATAGTCTGTTTAAAGATGAAGTTCGCAGGGTTGGTCATCAGCTCGAAATTGATCCGGAGATCTTAAACCGTCATCCTTTTCCCGGTCCCGGTTTAGGTATTCGTATCCTTGGTGATGTCACTGCAGAGAAGGTGAGGATTCTTCAGGAAGCTGACGATATCTTTATCGGGGGATTGAAATCAGCCGGCTTATACGACAAAGTATGGCAGGCGGGAGTCATGCTGTTGCCTGTTCAGAGTGTAGGTGTAATGGGTGATGAGCGTACCTATGAAAATGTTGTGGCACTCAGATCGGTTAGTTCCACTGATGGAATGACGGCTGATTGGTCGCATCTACCCTATGAGTTTTTAGCAAAAGTATCGAATGATATCATCAATAAGGTTAAGGGCGTAAATCGTGTTGTTTACGACATTAGCTCCAAACCTCCTGCTACGATAGAGTGGGAATAAAATCAGTTTATTATGCGTAATAAGATTCTGTTTGTATTGGTCCTTTGTTTTGGAGTCGCATTGTTTGCTTTCACTCCGGTATATAGTCAGGATACTGTTTCGACTGAGCGTTCTCAGATTATTGAGACGCTTCAGGGAAAGCAATATTACATCCATTTTGTGAAAGAGGGACAGACGCTTTATGGATTAGCCAAAACCTATGGTATTACTTCTGATGAACTTATTACGAATAACCCTGACTTAAAAGCAGGGATTAAAACTGATATGATCTTGAAGATTCCTTATCAGAATCAGAAAGCGGTTCAGGAGAAACAACAGTCGTCTTCGATGAAGAAAAAAGATAAGGAGGGTGTTGTTTCTTCAGTGCCAGTTGCTGCCGGTGTCGAAGGTCTGGATTATTATAAGATTAAGAGAGGCGAAACCATCTATGGAATAGCCAAGCGGTTTAATTTAGACCTTGAGGATTTGTTGAAAGCTAATCCGGGTGTGACCTCTTTTGACGTGGGTAAGACCCTCAGGATTCCAGGCAAAAAGACAGAGGCTGCTACTCTGACAAGAACAATAGATAATGCAAAGCCAACGAAACGCTCTGCTGAAGTCGAAGTGCCGGTTCAACCACAAAAGGTTGTGACGGATAATGAAGTTAAGGTTAGATATCATATCGTAAAGCCAAAAGAGACGCTTTATGGCATTGCCAAAAGTTATGGCGTTAGTATTGATGATTTGATGCTGATGAATCCACAAATCAGCAATGGTGTAAAGAAGGATATGAAGCTCATTATTCCTCCACCAGCTTCAGCTGTAGAGAACCCCAAGCCGAAAGTACAGGCTATCGTGTCGGAGACATCTGTAGCTGTAGAATCGAAAGAACCAGCTGCTAAAGAGCGCGACAGCCAGTTTAAAGTTGCATTGTTGATCCCCTTCTTTCTTGACGAGATGGATAGTATCCGTAATGATCAGGCAGATCCCAAGGCATTTAGTTTCGTGCAGTTTTATGAGTCCGCTTTGTTGGCTGTTGATCTTCTCAAAAAGGATGGCTTGAATATTAAACTGAGCGTTTACGATGCCGGCGGTGAGGGACGTATTGAGAAGACCCGAAAGGTGCTTGCCAAAAAAGAGATGGCCAGCATGGACTTAATTATAGGTCCTTTCTATGCCAAGGACTTTGAGATCGCTTCTAAGTTCGCCGGTGACCATAAGATTCCTATTGTAAATCCTCTCTCAAAAAGAAATGAAGTGCTGGCTGGAAAACCATGGGTCTTTAAAGTTCAGCCCGGTTTACTAGGACAGATGGTTGAAGTTGCTGCTTTTGTAAAGAAACATTTTCAGGATGAAAACATAATTGTTGTTCGTTCCAATAAAGTGAAGTTTGCAGCTGAGTCTGATATCTTAAAAGAACAGATCCAATCATCAATGAGCCAACGAAATAAGTTGGCGCTTTTTAAGGAGGTGTTTTTTGCTGCAGAAGGAATCAGTGGTTTAAAGCTAAAGTTATCTACTTCAAAGCCCAATGTATTGATCGTGTTGTCGGATGAGGAAGCGCTCGTTTCTGATATGCTTGGAAAACTGGATGACATCAGCGGACAATATAACCTTACTGTTTTGGGAATGGGGGCATGGGAACAGTTTAAACTAGATGTTAAAGTGATGTCTAATCTTAAGATGCATCTCTATTCTAATAAGTTGGTTGACTTTACAGAGGAACAGATTCAGAATTTTACCTCTGATTTTCAAAAGGAATATAATACCGTTCCTGAAGTCAAAAAGTATGGTTTTGATGGTTTTGATATTACCTATTTCTTCCTTTCTTCGCTAATGAAATATGGTCCTTATTTCGAAAAACAGTTTACGCAGTACGAATATAGAGGCTTACAAAATAGTTTTCATTTTAGAAAAACACCGACCGGTGGGTATGAAAACACTGGGGTTAACTTCTACAAATACGAGAATCATAACTTGAAGAGAGTAGAGTAAGAAGGTTGAATATCACTACTGGCGAAGATGTGATTCCTATATGAAGTCAGGTGCAACAGTATCGGGTTCTTTAGGTGTGATGACAGAAATGCTTTTAAGGTATTTTGTTTTTAATAACCGCTTCTATCCATTTCACGCTTTAGATCTTTTGTCTTCAGCGTTTCGCGTTTATCGTAGAGTTTCTTGCCTTTGGCTACTGCTATGACGATTTTTGCGAATCCCTTCTCATTTACAAATAGTTTCACCGGGATAATGGTTAATCCTTTTTCTTTCGTTTTGGTAAATATTTTCCTTAACTCCTTGCGGTTGAGCAGTAATTTTCTATCACGTTTGGGCTCGTGATTTGCATAAGTACCATACTTGTACTCGGCGATGTGCATATTTCTAATAAATAGTTCATCTTTGACAAAAGCACAATAAGCCTCGGCAAGACTAACCTTACTCTCACGTACCGATTTGATTTCAGTACCTGTTAGTACAATACCGGCTACATACTCTTCGAGAAGAAAGTATTCGAAAGAGGCAACTTTATTTTTGATATTTATATTTTGTGCCTTTTTGTTGTCGCTCATCTTAGTTTATTAGACTGCAAAGTTAACCTGAATATGTTAAATCTCAAAGGACAAAATAGGCAATAGACAAGTAGGTAAAAGGCAATAGAAAGTGCTAGAAACTTTCTGGAGGTATTTGGTATGGTAAAATAGGCCATAGGGGAGATCTATAAAAGCAAAAGACAATAGAAAGAATTCTCAACTCCCTATTGCCTCTTGCCTATAATGCCTTCTACCTACTCTAGAATCTTATCGTAATGCCGGTCATGAAATTAAAACCTGCTTGTGGGAAGTAGCCGTCCATCTTCTTATACTGATTTGATTCGTAATACCTGTATACCCAGGCATTCGTTTCATACTTCTCGCCGAAGAGATTATTTAACGCCAGGTTTAAGGTGATTAGGCGTGCAAACTTGGTCTTGAAGTGATATTCTGTACGGAAGTTGTTGACAAAAAATGAGTTAAGTATACGATCGTTGCTTGATGTGTTATCAATAAACTGTTTTCCTACATATTTGCTTTCAAAAGAGAAAGCCAGATTGCGGATAGGAGAGTAGGTTAACTGTTGAAAAGCAACGGTCTTAGGAGAAAAGGCCAGGTCGGTGGTACCCAATGAATTAATTTGTTGTCCCCATGTATCCCAATTATCAACATATTCGGTGAAGTTTTTGATCTTGTTTTGGCTAAAAGTGATGTTCCCATTCCAGCTAAAATGACTGTTGATATTATATTTCGCAATAAGTTCAAGCCCCATTCTGTAACTCTTTGATACATTCTCCATCACGGCTGCTCCAACATCGTTAATCTGTCCGGTTAAAACCAACTGGTCTTTGTAGTCCATGTAATAGAAATTGGCATTAAAATTAAACGATTGGCTTTTGAAGTTCCAGCCCATTTCCAAGTCGTTTAGTTCTTCTGCTTTTGGTTCAGGTTTATTGGGATTGGCATTTACAAAATTATCTCTATTGGGCTCACGATGTGCCACAGCAAAAGAGGCATAGATGTTATTGTTTTCGTTCAGATCAGCAAATAACCCTATCTTCGGATTGAAGAAGTTGAAGTAATGATTCTGTGTGATATAGCGTAAGTCGGTATCTGTTCCTTTAATTTTATAGTCGATTATGCGATATTGCATATCTGCGTAGAGATTGATCTTGTCACCAAGTTGTTGTTCCAACTTTGCATACATATTATAGTCTTTCTTGTCGCCAGTGCTGTAATACCACTCGTGGTTGATGACACCATTAGAAGCAAACTGAGCCCAGATAATCTGTCCGAAACTCTTTCCGTAATAACTGTTGTTTGATCCACCTAATGTGAAACGGGTTGAAGGCGTTGTATATAACAGCGAGTAGCTCATCCCGTAGAAATCGTTGTCAAGATATTTTCTGCGGATTAAATTTGTGCTATCAATCTTTCCATTCATAATAGGAATGATCTGGTTTCCCATCTGGATTTGGGTTCCGCTTACCAGGATATCTTCAAGTCCATAGTTCTGAAAAAGTTGGTTTTCTTTATACTCTTCATAATATCCAAATCCTTTCGTGTAGTGAACAGCGGTATTTAACAAAAGATGTTTGCTGAATTCATGTGAATAGTGGACTTGAAAATTATCTTGTTTATAATTGTCGACTTCATTGTTATAGTATTGTGTCTTCCCAAAGGCATCTGTATATTCACCCATACTATTATAACGGCGATTGGTTTTTAAGCTATCGAAGGGAATACCATTCCACGATTGATAGGTGATCTCTTTGCCTGAAAAAGCTGTTATTTTAAAGAGGTCTTTGGTGCCATAATAAGCCGCTGAACCATAAATGGAGGTCAGGTTAGACGACGCACGATCGACATAACCATCTGAATTTATCTTTGAAGCCCTGGCTTCGACACTCCAATGATTATTGAGCATGCCGGTACCAGCTGAAACAGTAGTTTTGTGTGTATTAAATGAACCGAATGACTGGCTTACTTCGGCAAAGGCTTCACTGCTGGGCTTGCTCGTCTGAAGGTTTATGCTGGCTCCAAAGGCGCCTGCTCCATTGGTAGAGGTACCAACCCCACGTTGTATCTGAAGATTGTCGACGCTTGAAGCAAAGTCGGGCAGGTCGACCCAATAGACACCATGTGACTCTGCATCATTTAGTGGGATTCCGTTTAAGGTGACGTTAATTCTGTTCATATCCGTACCACGGATACGCATTCCGGTATATCCGACTCCTGCACCGGCATCAGATGTCGTAACGACAGAGGGGGTTGCATTTATCAAAAATGGAATATCCTGACCCAGATTCAGTGATTTTACTTCACGTTTAGTGATGTTCTGTACAGCCATTGGTGTTTTCTCGCCTGCCCGGGTTCCCTGAATGATCACTTCGTCCTGAATGTAAACGCTTGATTTTAACTTGATATCTAGTTCTTTATTTGTGTATGAGTCAATATTAATATGAAATGGATCGTAACCCACATATGTAACCGTAACAGTATATTTTCCTTTCTTTTGGAGGTTGATATTGAACCGACCGTTGGGTGAAGTGATGGTTGATTTTAAAGTGTTTTCTACAAATACATGTGCTCCGGGGAGCTCTTCGTGTGTTCGTGCATCGGTTACTTTTCCTGAAATCGTAAATTGAGCCATGGCAAAGACAGGCAAAACTACAATTGCAGTCAGTAACATAAATAATTTTTTCATGATAAAATGTGATAATTAGTTAAACGCTTAAGCAACGTACAAGGGGTAAATGTTGCTTAGTGAATAAAGCTTCACTTTGATACTCCCTTCGTCGGAATTACCCGAATCAGGTTCAAAGGGTTTGATCTCAGCCCGTTTTATTAAGGCACCCCTGCTTGGAATCAGACTGCAAATGTAAATCAATATTTTTATACTTTTACTTAGTTTTTTGTAAAACCTGTTTTGAGAAGTTTTTTGATCTTTGAAACGAGCATATAAAAAAACCAAAAACACTGATGTTCATTTAACATGTGCGTTTCATCAGGCCTCATTTTAAAAATTATTTACGAATGAAAATTCTAATTATCAATGGTCCCAATTTGAATTTATTGGGTGTAAGAGAAAAGAGTATTTATGGCGACCAGTCGTTTGAAACCTATCTGGAACAGCTTAGAAAACGTTATTCAACCATCGATATTGAATATTTTCAAAGCAATGGTGAAGGTGAAATTATTGATAAGTTGCACGAATATGGGTTCTCGATAGATGGAATCATCCTTAATGCAGGCGGGTATACCCATACCTCTGTTGCGATCTGCGATGCGATAAAAGCGATTACGACCCCTGTCGTAGAAGTGCATATCAGCAATATCTATTCACGTGAGGCATTCCGCCATACCTCATTTATCGCTCCTAATGCAAAAGGATCTATTATGGGATTTGGTTTGGATTCATATCGACTGGCTATTGAAAGTTTATTCACTTAAAATAAGATTGTAAAGCGTCCCTCGGAATTTTAGTCTACTGTTCGTTCTGGCAGGATTAAGAATCTGACTTTGAATGTCATACTATTGAAAAGAGATATCATTTTGTTTAATGTTAAATCATTCAAGAATCATGATCGTCAACACGCAACGCCGAATTGTAAACCTTTGGTATATTCTTACCCTGGTTTTTTTTATTAGTATTTTCTTGCCTTCTCAGCTTGGAATAGATGGGATGAATGGTGGTTTCGCTCTGAGTTTTTTTGCCGGATTCATGGTGATAATGGGAGTGGTTATCATCTTCATCTATCGTTCGCGCGCAAAACAATTGGATGAGATACTGTCGGGCAAAGGCACAATTGCTATGTGGCGATATTCTCCCGACGACTGGTACCGATTTGTTGCTGCAGATTTTGAAGCGGATAAAAAACTTAAACGTAATCTGTTCATTACGATAGTTGCTATTTCTTTACTTGTTGGGATTATGTTATTGTTGGTATACAAGGATATCATCATCCTATACATTATTCTGGGGATTATTGTCATGGTAGCTATACCAGCTTTATGGGCTCCACGTTATCGTTTTAGAAAGTTGCAGAACTCTGAAGCCGAAGTGTTGATTGCAGAAAAAGGAGTGATTATAGGAAAGATATTTCACTTGTGGGTAGGTATAGGAGCCTCGCTTGATAATGTAACCTTTAATCCAAATACAGATCCTGCAATTATAACTTTTCAATACTCTATGCCAACACGAACGGGCAGACAAACTGAAGAAGCCAGGGTTCCGGTTCCACGTGGTAGGATTGACGAAGCAATTAAAATCGTTAATTATTTTAGTTCAGGAATATCTTAAACCCTATCCGGGGTTTTAATCATAGAAAGAGGACTGTATAATTAAAATGTACAGTCCTCTTTCTGTGATGCTCCGTGATGATGAAATCCTATTTATGAAATCGTTTTTTCGGTAGCTCGCTAAAGAAACGATTCCTTAGGACATAGTATTCCCATACAATATTACCATGGAAAATGCCAACTTTATGGGGTTGTATATTTTTTCTTTTTTTGATGAGCTTATTGATGTTGCAATAAAAACTCCCGTGTGCTCTCAGTACCGCCATGAAATCGGCTATACCACCATCGATAAGAAACTTGATGGAAGCAAGTCCGTCCATCAGAAATCGGAGAATGAAGATGGGGATTAGTTTTGATGCGGGGAGGTTTTTGAAGAGTAGGTAGATGTTATTCCGCATATTGAGATACGTCTTCTTCGGCGAGTTCTTTGGAAGCGTTCCACCTCCAATATGGTAAACCACTGAATCAGGACAATACATGATGCGAAAACCTTTATTCTTTATTCTCCAGCATAAATCGATCTCTTCCATATGGGCAAAGAAGTCGGCATCGAATCCATTCTCATTGTGAAATATCTCGGCACGAACAAACATACAAGCACCTGTGGCCCAAAAGATTTCGCATACATCGTTATATTGTCCTTTATCTTTTTCAAGCGTTTGAAAGATTCGTCCCCGGCAAAAAGGATAGCCGAAAGTGTCGATAAAACCACCGGCACCACCAGCATATTCAAAACTAGCAGGATCGAGGTATGATAGAATCTTTGGTTGAGCGGCAGCAATAGTTTTATCAGCGTCCATCAAAGCAATAACCGGTTCTATCCAGTTTTCGCCAACTTCAATATCAGAGTTTAATAGAATATAGTATTCGGCATCAACATTTTTTAGTGCTGCGTTATATCCACCGGCATAACCTTCATTTGTCTCGTTTACTATAATCTGAACTTCAGGAAAGTTCTGTTGTAGCATTTCTACAGAACCATCTGTTGATCCATTGTCGGCAACAATAATTGTAGCTTGTTGATTGCTTCGCAATATAACCAGCGGTAAGAATTGTTCAAGATACCGTTTGCCGTTCCAGTTTAATATTACGACAGCTGTTTTTATTTTCATTCGTGCTTATTAGCTTGTTCTAGTAAATATTTTGGATATTCGTCCCTGTATTTCCATCTCTTATGCGACCATAGCCAGTTGTAAGGTCTTTCGAGAATGATTTTTTCTAAAAGTGCAACATGTTTCTCTGTAATCTCATTTTCGACACAAAGTTTTGGGGTGTCTGTAATCAGGGTCAATTCCATTTCATAAACACCTCTTTTTACACGATAAAGGTTAGTGAAGACCACCGGCATATCAAGTGTCTTTGCAATCTTTTCAGTTCCTTGAAATACAGGTGTGGGCTGATGTAGAAAATCAATCCAATATCTGATTTCATCACGATGAGGAGTCTGATCAGCAGCAAGCATATATAGAAATTGTTTATTCCTGTTTGAAATCATCACCCTTATCGTTTGCTTAAAGGGAATAATACCCGAACTGTTTCGTGAACGAATAGCTTCAATATAATTGTTGAAGAATGGGTTTGATAATGGTTTTATCACGCCTTTAGCATTAAATGGACTTAGTTTTTCCATTGTTACACCTAACCATTCCCAGTTTCCAAGATGTCCGCCTATCAATAAAACACTTTTTCCTGTGGCATAAAGCTTTTCGAGTATTTCAGGATTTTTAATACTCATATGCTTTTGATAATGAGCAACCATCTTCTCTTCGCAAATTGCTTCAACCAGAATATCGCTCATGTGACGAAAGTAATGTTTCGCTATTTTTTTGATTTCCTGTTTTGATTTATCTGGAAATGAATTTGTAAGGTTTTCATAAACAACCTCTTTCCGATATCCGACTATATAATAGAGTATGTAATAAATAAAATTACTAATACCATAAAGGATAAACCATGGTAAGCATTTAAGTAGGTAAACGAATAAATAAAACAGTTTATGAAAGATAATCATTTTGGATTATTTGATGATTGCAAAGTTAAGGGTTTCTGCAAAGTATGCTATATAAAAATTTAAAAAACGAGAAGGATAATTATACTGAGAGTGGGATTTTTTTAGGTGATTGTCATTTTTTGTTTGGCAGGTTCAAAAAAAGTTCTACCTTTGCACCATTGGAGAGTTGGCAGAGTGGTCTATTGCGGCGGTCTTGAAAACCGTTGAGGGTCATACCTCCGGGGGTTCGAATCCCTCATTCTCCGCTGAGTGATTAATAAGAAGGGATAACCCTTCTTTTTTTCTTTGAAGTCCATTGGAAAGCTGCCAGAGTGGTCGAACGGGACTGACTCGAAATCAGTTGTACCCTTATGGGTACCGGGGGTTCGAATCCCTCGCTTTCCGCAAGTTGCGTTGATTACAATAATCTTCAGCAGCTACACTCAGTTTAACACCCAGCTTTATAATCTGGGTGTTTTTTTATGGATCAGTCGGAAAAGTTGGGGGGAAGGATTAAGCATAGATATTTTTTAACCGATACAGGAAGAAGCTAACATTACCCACCCCTCTAAAAGAAGCCCTGAATGCTTTTATCTTTGCAT
>JAHEYR010000268.1 GCA_023251485.1 Bacteroidales bacterium | reverse complement strand
CATTCCAAAAATGTTTATTCCTTTCCTGATCATTGTTCCCGGTATCATTGCAATCGTACTTGCAAACAATCCGGCAAGCGGATTTGCATTGCCTGTCGATGTGGCCGGTCATCCAAAATATGACTACACCATTATCATGCTATTGAAGCAATATCTGCCAACCGGTATTCTCGGACTCGGTATTACAGCACTTCTTGCCTCGTTTATGAGCGGGATGGCAGGAAACGTTTCCGCATTCAACACTGTCTGGACCTATGATATCTATCAGAGTTATATCCGTCCCGCGACCAAAGACAAAGAAGGGGATGACAAACATTATCTTGCAGTTGGTAAAATCACAACCATTGTAGGTGTATTACTGAGTATTGCTGCTGCTTATATTGCCGGTAAGTTTGGAAATATCATGGACTTCCTCCAGACCATCTTTGCGATGATCAACGCACCACTGTTCGCCGTTATCTTCCTTGGAATGTTCTGGAAACGCACAACCGGTCATGCAGCCTTTATCGGTTTACTGTTAGGATTTTTAGTCGCGTTATTGCATCACGGGCTTACAATACCTTATGGCAGCAATACGATGTTTAAAGGCGGTTGGTTGACAGATATCCTTGGGATGAAGGAAAACCTGTATGTATATCCTGTTGAAATGGCTCAGAACTTCTGGACAGCAATCTTTGCATTCGCAACGAGTGTATTCCTGACTGTTGGCTTAAGCTTTGCAACAAAACAACAAAAAACCGATGCCGAATTAACAGGCCTTGTTTATTCACTGACTCCACGTGTAAAGGTACATGTTGACGAATGGTACAACAGACCGGTCGTTCTTGCCATTATTGTTGGCGTTATTATGATAAGTTTAAGTATAATCTTTTGGTAGGAGGAAAAAAAATGGGACTAGATATAAGAATTCCGATTGGCTTGATGTTTTCAATTTTTGGTGTTATGATCACCATCTTTGGACTATTTACGAACTCAAGCATCGATATGTATAAAAAATCCTTAGGCTTAAATATGAATTTATGGATGGGGATTGGAATGTTGGTATTTGGATTATTTATGCTCTTATTGGTAAAATTAGCCAAGAAAGACGCAAAGTAAATAATTGAAATCTGTTTTAAAAGGCCGCCGGATTAAGTTCCAGGCGGCCTTTTTCTTTGGTGAAACACTCCCAACAGGAGAGATAAAACGCTCCTGATACTCCCATATAACTTAACCATGCAGTACCCAAACTGTATAGTTGGTATAAGGCATCAGTACCCCTTCAGTACCCCCTGGGGGTACTGAAGGGGTACTTTACCCGTACTGAAGGGGTACTTTACCCGGGTTCTTCGTCACATTAGGTGATAAGAGCAATATTTGAATTTTAATAATAAACAGTCATTTAATGAATATATATATCTGATAAACAGTAAAATAAATCAATAATAATTAGCAAGTAAGGCAGATTATTGTTATCTTTAATAGTCTCACAATCAAAGAAATAACAATCATGCCTCTACTTACTAATTACGTTAAAGATACGAAAATCTTTTTTTGCCCACTACGCTTCATTCAAGATGCCATTACCACAACTTCCAGGAAAAAGGGGGATGAATGGCCACTCTGATTTCTTTGCCTGGAATAAGCCTCGGAGAGGCTCGAATCGTTGATGGCAATATTACAATTCCTGCTCGTTCAAAACAAAGATCTGTACTGTGCCCTTGTTGCAATAATCTGAGTAAACGTATTCACAGTTCGTATGTTAGAGTATTAAGAGATCTATCTATATCAACAAGCTGTGTATCAATTCATTTAACTGTAAGAAAATTCTTCTGCAGAAATCCGGAATGTGAAAAGAAGATATTTACGGAACAACCCGGCAATGAGGTTAAAGCATATTCGAGAATGACAAACCGAACAAGAGAGACGCTTCAAAATATTCTTCTCGAAGTGTCAGCACGAAAAGGGTCATATATTGCAAATTTGATCTCATTGCCCATAAGTCCTTCAACTGCTCTTCGAATGATTGATGCTCTGCCAATTCCACCGGCAGAAAAAGTAACAGTACTGGGCATAGATGATTGGGCATATCGAAAAGGACTAACCTATGGCACTTTGCTTGTAAATATGGAAACAGGAAAAGTAATCGATTTACTCATCGGCAGAGACGGCGTTTCATTGAAAGAATGGTTAGCGAAGCATCCCGAAATAAAAATAGTGACACGCGATAGAGCAAGTGCCTTTTCGTGTGCAGTCTCATCAACGTTGCCCAAAGCAATTCAGGTAGCAGACAGATTTCACTTGCTGCAGAACTTTTCAGATTGTGTTTATTCTGTCATTAGAATAGAATACAGGAACTTAGCTAATTCCATGAATGAGAATTCTATTCAAGTAGAACTGCCCAATGATATTCCACAAGAGGGAACCGGAAAAGAACCTCAAAAAGCAAAAGGGGAAAGGAATGAATACATTAAACTGAGATTTGTAAAAGTTAAGCAAATGCTAAAAGATGGAGCCGGATTGAAGACAGTTGCAAAATCATTACAGATATCCAGAAACGCTGTTCGCCGTTACTCCAAAGTAGATGTCTTGCCAATCAAAAGCATTTATCACAAGTATGATTACAATGAGTATCTGGATATTATAGCAATGGGTTTTTCTGAAGGTATAAGCTTTGTTAAAATATATGCTCGTATGAAAGATGCTGGATTTAAAGGGAGCAAGTCTGCCTTTTATTGCCAATTTAAGGATCATCCCATGCGTACAAAGCCTGCAGAGTATAATCCAATCAATATTAAACTCCGGTTAATATCACCAAGGAAGATTTCAAAATACCTGGCTTTTGATGATCTTTCAAAAATCAAGGATGAAACTGACAGAGAAATAATGGAAAAGCTTTTAAACAAAAGCAACACATTAGAAAAAATCCGGCAACAGGTTTTAACGTTTAAGGAATTACTGCTTGGAAATGATGTTTTGTTATTAAACGATTGGATGGAAAGAACAATAAATATTGGAATATCGCAACTTAAATCTTTTGTTACTGGTGTGAAAGGAGATCTTGAGGCGGTAAAAAATGCCATAGACACAGATTGGAGTAACGGACAAGTTGAAGGACAGGTTAACAGATTGAAAAGTATTAAGAGGCAAATGTATGGCAGGGCTGGGTTTGAACTTCTCAGAAAAAAGGTGATACTCAGTAAAGTAGGTTAAACATCACCTAAATTGACGAAGAACCATTGTATTAACCCCCCATTTTTTTGGATGAAACGACCAAATGAATGTTTGTGTTCAACTAATTTGTCCAATAATGTTGCCCGGAAGGGCTAAAGTCGGAGGACTATCATAATACAATGGGCTAAC
>JAHEYR010000086.1:6165-12247 GCA_023251485.1 Bacteroidales bacterium | reverse complement strand
AGATGGCTCAGTAGTAATTGCCAATGATTCATCAGGTGATCCATATTATAAAGACGTTGTACAAAACGTTGACCCAGGCAACGAACAGGTTCTTATTAGTGAAATTGTTCCAGCGGGGTTAGTTAGATTCGTGCGTCAAATAATTGTCAATACACGCGTGACAGGAGCATTTTGGATAACGCTTGACGGGAACATTGTGGGAAGTGGTCGGACTGGACCGGGAGAATCATCTATAATGCCGTTTCTCCCCCCACGTCCTTTTAGCCCTGGAGCTGTTTATGAAGTCCGGTTTTCTAGCCGCTTGAATGCGCCAGTACAAACTGTAGAATGTTATTTACAGGCTTCCGATGTAGCCCAATAAAAGGAGAATAATATGCCAAGTCCAGTTGATTTAAGAGAATCTTTTCCTACAACTGAAGATGCAATTACAGGCGAAGGAGTACCACTTACAAAATCACTAGAGGGAGATGTAGCCTCAGGAAAGATTGGTAGTGTTGGATTTGCGTTTAAAAATGCTAGCGGTAACTTAACCCTTCCTCAACTAGATGTTCAGGGACGATTACCGATTTCTAGTGAAATCCAAGGAACAAGACTTAGAGCAAAAGGAACGACTGCTGGTAGCATTTTAAATGGCTCCGGTTCTTCATATACCAACATGACAGTTGTTCTCAGTATTCCAATCACAAATTCTGTTACAGGCAGAATGGTTGGAGATATGAAAGGAGCTGTTTCTTGTCGAAGAGCTTCATTATTCCAAATGGTATATCAAGATACTTTAAATGAAGTAGTATTAACTGAAGCTATTTTAGACTCAGGACAATACACGCATCCGATCGGAATAGACGGTGACGAATTCGACATCCCTGCTTCAGCTAGTTCACCTGCATTTATTATCAGAGCTGGTAACTTTGATAAAGCAAGTGATTTACATGCAAGCTTAAAGGTGGTTCAGTTTTAAATGAAATTATTCGTAGTTATTTTTTTAGTCACAACCACAGCTATGGCGGCTCCAGTAGATTTGGGGCCGCTGTTTCCTATTCTTACGACAAACGGGATAAGTTCTGCCCCCAATGCGTGCACGGCAGGATTGAGCGCTAGCGGTATTGTTGGTCTTGAAGCGTTCGTGTTTCAAACCTCAACAGGCAATCTTACCCTTTTACAACTTACTCCGCAAAACTATGTACCCACCGATGAACAGGGGTTCTCGACTGCAAGTAATACTCGTCCATCTGTTACAAATTCTAGTTCGACAATTCTTTCTTCTAACACAAACAGAAAATACGCCTACATCATCAATAGCTCTGGATCGAATATATTTTTAAAACTTGGGGCTACAGCTGTGGTGAATCAAGGCATCGCTATGAGTCCGGGTGATAAATATGAGATCACAAAAAACAATCTGTTCTTAGGATCAGTGAATGCTATAAAGTCAGGCGGCACTGTCACTGTAGAAGTATTCGAGGGGACACCGTAATGCCATTTCAGGGAAATAAAGTTTCATTTGAAGATAGTGGGCAAATTGATTCTTATCAAAGATTAAGATCTGCATCGCCTCAATCTATCATGGGTCTTTTCATGTCCAACGGCATACATCCATTGTATTTTAATACATCAGTGGTTGGAGCTGGAGCTGTAGCTTTTAACGCTAATCAATCAGCCGCTAGATTGAGTGTTTCAACGGGATCTACGGATAGTATTATTGTCCAAACAAAACGATATCTAAGGTACCAACCAGGCTATAGTTACCAACTGATTTTAGCTGGCGTACTCGGCTCGGCAAAAACAAATGTGAGGCAACGCCTCGGATATTTCGATATAAATGATGGTATATTTTTTGAGCAAACAGGTGCTACAGGGATTTCAATTGTTAGTCGTACATCCACTAGTGGATCTCCAGTTGATACATCTGTCGCCCAATCAAATTGGAATTTAGACAAGCTTGATGGCAGTGGCCCAAGCGGGGTTACTCTTGATCCAAGTAAATATAATGCTTATGTCATGGATTATGTGTGGCAGGGTGCTGGCAGAGTTCGAATAGGCTTAATCCTAAATAACAGAATAATATATTGTCATGAAATATTTAATTCCAATTTGAACACAGCTCCATTCATGCGCTCCCCATCTCGTCCAGGGAGAATTGAACTTACCAATACCGGGGCTGTAGGGACTGGAACTAACCTTGATGTTACATGTGTCACTGCCTTAAAAGAATCTCTTGGGGATATTATAGCTCCATACACATTTTCTGCATCACGTGGAACAAACACGAAATCTATAAATTCCGCAACCCCACTCCCACTTATCTCGTTGAGACCAGCAACAACGTTCAATGGAATAGTAAATCGAGTTCCTATTTCTCCAATAGAAGTTGAAGCGTTCACCGTTCAAGACAGCTTATATGTACAGTTGATCTTGAATCCTACAACGCTTACTGGTGCTTCTTTTTCGGCAGTAAATTCTTCAAGTTCTGCTCAGTTTGATATATCCGCTACAGCAGTATCCGGTGGAACGGTTATTTTCGAAACCTATGTCGGCGGTGGAGGTAAAGGATCTAATAGTATTTTAGACATTTCAGATATCGCTATTTTAGGACTCGATATTGCCGGATCAGTTCAAGACACTATAACTGTTGCGGCGGCTAAGATTAATGGAAACACAGATGCCGTAGCTAAAATAAGATATCAGGAGTTTCAATGATCCCAATAGATTGGACATATTTCAAAGCTTATGTAGATTCCAATGCGATTTCATTTAAGGAAATCTCATATACAAATAATTATTATTTATATCTTTCTGATGGCGGTATAGTAGCAGTCTGTAATATTGTAAAAGATGGTGGCTCTGATCAAACTGATTATGAAGCCAACTACCGATCATCAAAAGCTAATAAACAAATTTTGAGAACATCTCAAATACACAAGTCTTTCTCCGTAACTACACAACAAACCAATGCTACTATATGGACTCCAGCTAGTGGAAAAAGAATTATACTAACCGGATATCAGTTCAGCCTTCATAACAACACTTTGGTGGCTCAATCTGCGCAATTATTTGAAGATACTAATACTGCGGCAAACATTCTATACACCAACTTTACGGCGACAGGATCGAACTTTGATGTTTCTCATGTGTTGACACCAGCGGTTCCACTAGCAGTAGACAAAGCAATAAAAGCCACAACCAGCGGCGGAATACGCGTGGCTGGCGTACTTTTCGGATATGAGGTTTAAATGGGAAAAATAGTGATGTATTCGGCGCTGTCATCCGCTACGACCATTTTAGGTGGGAGCGTAGATAATCAGATTAAGATTCCGGGTACTTTTACTAGTTTCGATCCTGCTATTGCACCTAGTAATGGCAGATGGCTTAAAAAGACTATGATATGGACTGACACCGGAGCAGCTGGAGATAAGATTGTTTCATTAAGATTAGAAGACGTGGATGGCGTAATCCCCGTTCCGGCAAGAGCAGCATTTATAAGCTACCCTGTGATTTCGTATTTAATGGATCAAGATGTGGAATCACCGGGTTCTCCTGGTTTGTACATTCCCCCTGGGATCGTTTTAACAATCGAACCGATAGATCCTGTGGATAACCGAGGACTTCAGTTTCTACCTTCTGGGTTATACCTATGCTCAACTTTTACTTCTGGAGCTCTAGGAATAAATAAGACTTGCCGTATAAACTATATCTGGGGAAAATACCTGGATATTTGAATGATGGGAGAAGTCGAATATGAGCGGACATGGAATATCTGAAGAAATAAAATATAAAATCCTACAACGCATAGCCGCCAAAGGAAAAGCAACATGGTCTGATATTGTAAGTCATGTCGCTAAAGAAGTCGGTGTGCATCCTATGTATGTCGAACGAGCAATGGGGACTCTTGTTCAAGCAAAGAAACTCGAACGTCATGAAGGTAAAGGATTTCCTACTTATTCACTTTTAGCTTCAGCATCACCGCCTGGTCGAATCGATGGTAAATATGATGATTATAATCAAAAACGTTTAGAAGATTCAGTTAATCCATCGAAAAGTGGATCTTATGAAGATGACCCTCGAAAGAAAACAATTAATGGTCCTGATGCTGTATGATTAGTCTTTCTCGATTTGATATTACTCGTCTAAAAAACTCAGCTAAAGTAGCTCAAGCTATTGAAAATCGATGGGTTAAAAAGTTTGAAGAAGTCATAAACCAAGCAACAAAAACAATTTCTGATCCTATTCAAGAGATAACCTCCCCTGATTTTGAAAAACTATTTGTTGAACATTGGTTTAATACCCAGATTGAAGCGCTAACATTAGCCGAACGTGAGACTGAACTTGAAAAAAAAGCTCCAAAACTTGCTGCTAGACCAAAAACATTAGCAGATATATTGCGTCTTTATGATGCTTGGAGAGTGGGTAGATACCAGCCAAGTAGAAGGATTTTAAAGCGGGCTAAAGATATGAAGGAATTCTATATAAAATCGGTGCAGAAGGCCTGGAAGAAGTATTCAGAAGACTTTAGGTATGGTGGACATACTACTCAAGAAGAAATTAAAGATAAGGTAAGATCTGCTGCTAAAACTAGCATCCCACGTGCACAAACAATTGTGCGAACCGAAACAACAAGATACTATAATCAGGCGAGAAAAGATTATTACGATAAAACGCCAGATGTTACGCATTACCTTTTTTTGGCAATACGGGACAAAGCGACTACTCCATGGTGTGCACCTCAAGTTGTGAATGGTAAAAGAGGGCGCTCTGGTTTAGTGTATGCTAAAGATGATCCGTTATTGAAAGCTGAAACGCCACCTGTACACTGGAACTGTCGGTCCGAGCTTCTTCCATTGAACAGGTTTAACCCGTCGCATAAGAAGATGATTGCGAATCCGGCTCTTTATCGAAGGAATCATTCCTGCACCCCACTTCCCCCGGAGTGGACGAAATAAATACCATTGCGTTGAGATACGATAAGGAATTATGATTAATTCTATGTCTAGGACAATCACTGAAATATCAAAAGATATCAGAATGGCGCATATGAAAAGTGTGCAAATGCCAGGGAATGTAGACGAAACAAAATGGAATGAAGCTAAGAAAAAAGTTCATGATGAATATGCCTACTCAGAAGATGACCCTAGATTTTGGGAAATTGTTGAGAAAATTTACCAAAATATGGTTGGGAAATAAATAATGTCTAAACTTTTAAAAGCTGGAAAACATACATGTCTAGGGGCACTACAGGGAGAATTAGTTTCTGAAACGGATACTGATTCTATGCTCGAACGTCCAGCGATGCTTGTATACTGTGGTAAATTTGATTCTATGGATGGTAAAGTTGAAATCACTGAACAAATCATAGATCAAATGATTAAAAGTCACGATGGAACTACAGCAAAGCTTAAACGAATGTTTGGTGGAGAAGAAATCCCTGTTCGAATGCAGCCTCCGCTACAAGTAGATCATTCGCCTTCAGCAATGATGACAGTTGGACGTGTAGTTGGACGTCTATATAAAGGCGTATATACGAATACTGATGGTGAAAATGTTTGCGCTCTTTTCACTGATAGAATCCGCGTTCTTGGAAGAGAAAACGTTGAGAAAGTTAAAGATGGACGTTGGGCCGATGTATCGATCGGCGCAGACTTAGAAAGTGGCAAACTAAATGAACTCTCTATTACGCCATTTCCTGCTGCTCAAGGAGCAACGCTTCTTTCACGTTTATCTAAACATGAAGGCGTCGACTATGAAATTAAAGAAGTAGAACCTGGGGAATATGATATTTATATTGCAGGACAGAAAGTGACCCATCATGCTGGTACTCCAGAAGAAGTTGATGCGGAAGCTAAACGATACATCGAACATGAAATAGGAGAAAGCAAGATGCACGAGAAATTAAAAAAGCATCTTATGGACGATCGCAAAATGTCCGAAAAGGAAGCTGAAGAGCTTTCCAAAAAGATGCGCGATCACCATATGAAGCACATGGGTTTAGATGAAGAAAAAATGTCAAAGCATCTTGCCGATGCTGATGACAAGGAAATGAAACGCATGGGTGAAGAGTATGATAAACATCTCAAACACCTCACTGAAA
>JAHEYR010000086.1:0-6155 GCA_023251485.1 Bacteroidales bacterium | reverse complement strand
CAAAAGAAAAAGAAGACAAAGAGAAAAAGATGTCTGCTGCTAAAAACAGTTTCATTACTCTTGCTCGCGGAATTAAAACATCTGCAAATACCATCAAGGGTGAAGTCCGAATGGCATCTGTGAACACAAGACTTTCTGTTCTTAGATCGCAAGGAAAGATCACCCCTGCTGAAATCAAAAAAATGGATGTTACAAAGCTTGCATCTCTTTCAGCCGAAGCATGTGAAGCTGCTCTTTCAACTTTTGATTTGAGAGAACCAGTAGTTAATTTTGGGGCTAGTGCAGGAAGCGTAAAAGCTGACGCAATTGATAAGGTAGCTCGACAATACCGATTAAAACGTATTGAACTTGAAAGCCGTCTCAATATGCCTTCAAAGCGCGCTGAAGCACAAGCTCTTCTTGCAAGGTTAACCGAAGACGAGAAAAAAGAAATGTCTCGTATGGAAGACAAAGAAGAAGAACCGTCAAAGGGTATGTTAACTAAAGTTAGTTTCGATGAACTTTGTAAAATGCTCGAAGACAAAGATAGGCATGAGGAGCTTAAAAAACATCTCAAGCACTTTGTTGATATCCATGGGGATAGCACTGATACTCATATGAGTGGTAGTGACGATAAACGAATGTCCGCTCTTGCAAATAGCCAAGCGGAACTTCAAAATAAGTTTGAAGAGCTTTGTTCCATAGTCGCCCCCGCGCTAGGAATCACAGCTGAAGAACTTAAAAACTAAAGGAGGCGACAATGTCTAAGTCGGCAATCGACGCAGAAGTAAATAATCAGATCTTCAGGAAGGATTGGTCGGCCATCATCGCTTACCGGCGTGATTTGGCAACCATTGAACCCGTAAGACTTACTTATGATTCAAGTGGGTATTTGGCTGGTCAAGTTTTGGCTCGCGTAACATCCACTGGTGTTTTCGGAAAATTCAGTTCAGTTTCAGGCGGAAGCTATGATTCTGTGTGCGTTCTTTTCGAAAATGTAACTTCTTCAGATGAAGGTACCCCCGGATCGACAGCTCCAACAGGTGGCGCACTAGCGCGCGCGATTTTTGCTGGATATGTCTATAAGGATAAACTGGTTGATTATGTGAATGCTGCGCAACTCGGTGGTAAAGAAATGACCGATGCTACACAAATCACTGTGGTCAAATTCTAATAGGGGGATGACATGAACGAATTTTTCACTAATGAATATACTTCGGTGATTCAGAAATTGGTACAGGAAGTCGTTAATGACCCTTCTACCTATCTGGGCGCTAAATACATTCCATCGGTAGCTTTGCCGGTCGATCGCGTACGCGTTGAGATCATTGAAGCTTCAGGCGGTTTAACTCAAGAACATGCTGTAGGAACGGACGTTAAATATGTTCAATCCTTCGGAACTCGTGTTCAAGAATTCGCACCACCTGCATATAAAGAAGCAATTCTTTATGATGAGAAGAAAATCTTGAATTTGCGTGCATTGGGCCAAAATGACCCAAGCAAACGTGGTATTCGACAATATCTTGATTTGGATATCGATCGTCTTAATCGACGTCTCGAAGCCCGAATTGAGTTGTTACGTTGGAACGCGATTTTCGCAGGTTCTTTCTCATACATGGGCAACGCATTCAGCTATGGCATTCCATCGGCTAACACCGCTGTGCCACTTGGGGCTGTTTGGTCTCTTGATGGAATTAACCCAAACAATGCTGCAAACCCAATCGCAGATATTCGATATTGGACACAAGGTGGCTTAGCTGCTTTCAGAAAATATCGTATTAAGCGTATGATCGTGAATCCAAATACTGCACGCTTTGTATTAGAAAACACCAACACTAAAGCATACCTCTCGAGTATCGGTGCAAACCCGAATATATCTGAATGGACTTTGCCTAAGTTGATTGCTTTCTTGGTACCTGGCGGACCAGAAGTTGTAATTTACGATAGCTGGTATCAGCAAGAAACAGTCGTGGCAAATAAGATCACGGTTGGTAACGCTGTATACTTTATTCCAGATGGCGGAATCTTCTTTGAAGCTTCATTGCCAGGTGGTGATATGATTGGTGAATTCGTTCAAGGTTTAAACTTAGCCTCTGGAACCATGGAAGCACCTGGCTTCGGTAAGTTCTTAGTGGTTGAAGAGAACATTGCTCCAGGCACCAAAGGCGGTCCGGGCAATCCTTGGATGCAGGCGATCGCTGGTGTGTATGGTGGAGTTAACCTCCAACGTTCGTTTGACGTATTAACGGCAAACGTATTGGGTGTGCCTCTGACTATCCCTAGCTAAATAAAAATAGGGTGAATTCCTTTATTAGGAGTTCACCCTATTAAGTTCTAATATTAGGAGAATCAAATGAACAGTTCCCTCGAAGGTCAAACTAAAATGGTAAATGCACCAAAAACACAAACTAAGCTGGTTAAAATCAAAGCAAATACAGCTATCCGCCTCACAAAAGATGGCGTTGAAGAAATCATCACAGAAGGCAAAGTGGTCGAAGTAAGTGAAGAAGATGCGCGAGAATATTGCGATCGAGAATTCAACTTGGGCTATAAAGATACCTTCGGAAATTTTGATCCACATAGTGTGAAACCTAAAGTAATCCGACGAGCGGTTAGAGTCTGATTCCAAAGTTCCTTTTCGGGGGAACGGGAATAAGGAGTCGGCGCCCGGTTCTCTAACGGGGGCTGGGCGTTAAACTAAAAAGGAATTGCAGTGGGAAGATATATCAATCAAGAAGCAGTTCTTGTTAGACTACGGGGTAAGGTGAAAACCACCGATAATCCTGATGCCGAACCTGATCGCATGCCTCTTCTTTTGCTTAATAGACTTATCAATGAGTCTGAAGGCCAAGTTGAGATGGATTTGTCTCCACGTTACCTCGCTCCTTTCCAAACTTCTGATGGCAATTCTTTTTCTCAATTACCAGAACGTCCCACCAAAGAAATGCTAAGAACTCTTTGTGAATTGCTCTCAGTTATCAGAGTTCTTGAAACTGATTTTGGCCGAGGTTCTTCATCTGATGCGAGTAAATATGCTGATTCTTGCCAAAAGAGATACAACGTAATTATTTACGGTGATTCTGAGAAAAAGATACCAGGTCTTTTGTCTTTGAGAGATGAAACATACAATACTTTTCGTTTACCTCCATTACCAGGCCTTCGATCAAATTATCAGGCGGCTGCAATGGATACTGGATTCGCTGGTTATATTGCTCGTAGCGATGATTTTTCAGGTGGTGCTTATCCTGCTATGCAAATTAATGATCCATCTGAAACATTTTGGAATGGTGTAATAGACCATGACCCACAGGATTTTACAGGGAATGGGTAAAGCTAAAGTTGAAGTAACTTTCGAGTTTCCCCAACTTTTAAAAGCATTCGAAAATTCATATGATCGAATTGAGAGAACTATTGCATCAACTATTCAGACCCAAGTCGGTATGAGATTTGATGCTGAAGGCGCGCACAATGGTCATCCTAAGTGGGCTCCGCTTAAAATGAGACAAGGACAAATATTGTCTCAGACAGGAACTTTACGGAAATCGATCGCCCCACAAGCAGCTGACGGTAGACCAGGATCTGAAGGGTTTGTTCGCTCTAGTGGTCTTCCAAATGACATGCTTGTTGAAGTCGGTACTAAAATAATCTACGCATCAACCCATGATAATGGCGCCGTAATTGTACCTAAGAATAAACGCGCTCTGCGTTATCTCAACCCAGCTACTGGTAAATTCCAGTTTGGGAAAAAGTCTGTTATTCCACAACGTCAATTCACTGACATGAATGATAATGATAGAATGGAAATTGAGGAAACGTTGAAAGGTTTGATTGAAGATATCTTGAAAGGAGCGACTACTTGAGCACATTAAATCAGCTCGATGTAATCGATAAACTCAAGGTAAATCCTTTCTATGACGGTCCTACTGAAGCTTTGGTAAAAGCTACCGCCGCATCCATTGCTAAGGTAAAACAATTTAAATACATATTTGGCGATAATATTGATACTTATGAACGATTTGATTATTCGGAAAGACAGTTACCGGCACTTAGAATTTATAATCATGAGTATACTAAAGAGCATGAATCCCACTATATTGTAGGGGAGATATTGATGGATATAATTTGGCCACCATCAATTAGGCGTGATGAACAACAGCGGTTTCAAGATATTTTGACAGCTGCTATGCTTCAACAGTTAAGAAGGCCAAATTATTTTATTGATCTAGTTAAGGCTGTGCCTGGATTAAATGAACATGGTAAAGTATTCTCAGTAAATAAGTCGCTTGGCATGCGGTGGGATGATGGGTTTATACCCATTACTGAGATGCGAGCGAATTTCCGTATTGATCTTAAGATGTGGGACGCTTATCTTGAAAGTACGGGCCGAACAAAAGAAGATCCTTTTGAGGTTACACTTAAAAATCTTGAAACGATTTGGGCTCAAATTATTCCTGTAAGAGATGACAACACTACTGATTCTCAAGCAGCTGTTGTACTCAAAGTAGAAACAAGGGGAGATTAAAAATGGCTCTGACAAATATCGGCTTCCAAAAGACTCCGGCTAGGCCGACGGAGATTACCTTCGGGGCGAACACAAACCTCCCGAATCCAAATCAAACTCTAGGACTTATCGGACATATGGGTCCTACTGGTGGTACTGCTGTCTCAGGCGTAGCATCAGGCAGTGCGGTTCCTTATTCGGTTGTACCAATGTCCAATGTTGCTGATCCGGTAGCAGGAGCAACAGAAGCTAATGCAAAATTCGGAGAAGGGTCTGAACTTGCAAAAATGTTTATTGCTGCAATTCAAGCAAACTTTGCAATTGGAGCTTCAAATTTTCCGATGATTACATGCGTACCTCTTGCTCAGGATGATGCTGATTTCGGTCCTCTTAATGTGGCCGGTGTTCAAAAAGGGTTAGCTGCAGCTGATAAATTTGAATGTGAATTTTTAGTATCTCCTTACGATGGAGCTATTGATCCTTCTGTTGTAAATAACCCATTAACGAATGCTTTAATTCAACAATCGCAAGCAATGAGCGGTGCAACTAGAGTTCAAAATGGTCAATATGGTACAGTGGCGATCGCCGCTAACCAATCAGTAACTGATCCTAGTACGTTACCAAAATATGACAGCCAATATTTCAGCGGTGAATGGTTTAGAGATTCTGGAGTTCCAGAATATTCTCTAGGAGAACAAGCTGCTGCTTATGCCGCAATTTTAGGTGCGGTTGCAATTCCGTTTAATCCTGTTGATAACAACGTTATTGGCGGAGTAGACGCTCCTGTAAACATGGATGATTGGATTACAGTAGGTGCTGGACTTGAATCGGAAGCTGCTCTTAACCGAGGCTGGGTTCCAATTCGAGTTCTTCCAAATGGCAACGTTGCTATTGTTCGATCTGTAACATCAAGGCTTACAAATGGTGATGGCATCACACAAGTGCTTTCTTACTATGATGTTCAGGACTTTCAGGTTCTGTACTTCTTTCGTAAAGCAATTGTGGCACGGTTCAACCAAACTGATTTCACTAATCAAAAGGCATCGGCTGCAGAAGCTACTTTAGCTAGAAATGAAATCATTAGACTTGCATCTGCTTTTGAAGATCAAAACATGTTTCAAGCAGTTGAACAGCTAGCTCCACAGATTAAAGTGGAAAGAAATGCTGTCGATAGATCACGATTCGATGTGTTTGTTCCTGTGAACGTAGTTCCAGGTCTGCATATCATCGCCACTAATGTACAGGCGACAACTGAATTTGACGTTCTTACAGTATGATTTGCAGACTTTGTTTAGAGGATTTGTCGCAAGACCGATTTCAAAACACTCGTAAGGTGTGTCGGTCTTGCCGTATCCATAAACAAAGAAATCCAGAAACTCGTAAATTAAATAATTTGCGAGCGACAAGAAAACGTTCTTTGAATCAAGAATTATGGAATCAAAAGATGCGTGATTATAGGATAAAAAGAAAAGAATCTAACAATCCTATAATTAGAAATTGTAAATCTGATAAGTATAGAAAGTCTGGAAAGTTTAAGTTTTGGATGAAAGCTGAAGTTCGAAGGATTCATGGGTCACTTTGCTTTTATTGCAAAGACTTTGCAGATACAATTGATCATGTCATACCTCTAGTAAGGGGTGGTAATAACGAATTAGAAAATTTAGTGCCTGCGTGC
>JAHEYR010000267.1 GCA_023251485.1 Bacteroidales bacterium | reverse complement strand
TAAAACCAATCAGCCCTATTAGTGCCTCCCGGATGACAAGTCCTGAGTTGGCTCCGATTGTTTTAAACTCACCTTTCACGTTGATAAAATCGGTGGAGGGTTCGGGCATGACCAGGAAAGATTTTTACACCGAAGAAAAAGTTAATCAGATCTTTAATCCAGAGCAAACCTTACCAGCCAATCCAGCAGATACCAGTACATTTCGAAAGCTGAATGTGGTTGTGTTGATACTCGAAAGTTTTTCGGCAGAGCATACCGGGATTTTTAATAAGGATATAACGAATCCGGCATATCCTGGATTTACTCCATTTCTTGACTCTCTGATCGGTCAAAGCCTTTCTTTTAAGGGCTTTGCAAATGGAAAACAATCTATTGAAGGTATTCCTGCTGTGTTGACCGGCTTGCCCAATCTTATCCATGGTAATTTTATTACTTCAAATTTCAACACGGATAAATTGAACAGTATTGCAAGTTTGCTTGGTGATAAAGGATATAAAACTGCTTTCTTTCATGGAGGGAAAAATGGCACAATGGGATTTGATGATTTCTCTAAAGCTGTTGGCTTCTCTTCATATTATGGACTCAATGAATACAATAATAATGCTGACTATGATGGCAGGTGGGGTATATGGGATGAGAAATTTCTGCAGTTTATAGATAATAAGCTGACTACGTTTAAGCAACCATTCTTTGCTTCAGTTTTCACGCTCTCTTCTCATCACCCTTATTCCATTCCGCCACAATATAAAGGATTATTCAGACAAGGTAATCTGCCTATTCAGCAGGCAGTAATGTATTCTGATTTTTCACTCAGGAAATTTTTTAAGACAGCATCTAAGTTGCCCTGGTACAAGAATACGCTCTTTGTCCTCACTGCCGATCATACTTCCGAAGCCTGGTTGCCCCAATACCGAAACAGGGTAGGCGAGTTCCGTATCCCGATCGTTTTCTTTAAGCCGGGAAGTGATTTAGTGGGCATCAAGGATAAGGTCGTTCAACAATCAGATATTCTTCCATCGGTTCTCGATTATCTGCATTTTAAAGGTAAATTTGTTTCTTTTGGACATTCTGTGTTCGATACTACGGCTACAAGGTTTAATGTGACATTTTTGAATGATTCATATCAGATAGTACAAGGTGATTATGCCATGCAGTATGATGGAAAGTCGATCATTGCACTCTATAATTATAAGAAAGATCCCTTCCTGAAACAGAATCTGATGGATTCGGATCAGAAAAGATCGAAGGAAATGGAAGATTATCTGAAAGCAGTCATTCAACAGTATAACAACAGAATGATAAATAATAAACTGACGGCAAGTCATTAAACGCCATAAATATGGAAAAGAAACGAGTATTGTTTATTGTAAATCCCGCTTCTGGTCCACAAAATGATGCTGCCAATGAATTTGCGGCACAGGTTTCAGCGAACATCGATTCTACTGTTTTTGATTATGAAATTAAAGTTACAGAATATGCCCTTCATTCAACGGAATTAAGTAAAAAAGCAGTTGAAGAGAATCTGGATATTGTTGTAGCAGTTGGAGGCGATGGAACAGTGAACGAGGTTGCCAGTAGTCTGATTGGTTCACACACAGCCCTGGGAATTATTCCTGCCGGTTCGGGTAATGGGCTGGCGCATCATTTGAAAATACCTTTTAATGTGCCCGAAGCGATTGCATTAATTAACAAGAGCCGCATACTTTTGATGGATACTGTAAATGTGAACGATGTTCCGTTTTTGAGTATTGCGGGAATCGGTTTTGATGCACTGGTGGCAGATAAGTTCGCCGGTAATTCTACACGGGGATTGATGTCGTATATTAATATTGTATCTTCAGAATACTATTCTTATAAGCCACTTGATTATGAGCTAACCATTGATGGAAATAAGGATACATATAAGGCATTGTTTATCAGCTTTGCAAATTCTGATCAGTTTGGATATAATACAACAATTGCGCCCAATGCGCGGGTAGATGATGGATTCATGGATGTTTGTATTGTCTCAAAAATTCCACTTTATTCTATTCCGTTTGTTGCACCAATGGTGTTGGTTCGACAGGTACACAGGACTCCTTTTGTCGATATCATCAAAGCAAAAGAGGTGGTTGTTCATACCGAAGAAGAGCTGATTGTAAATATTGATGGTGAACCTGTTACGATGAAGGGACCGCTGAGGTTTAATCTTATTCCTCATTCATTGAAAGTTGTCATTCTTTAATTCTAAATCATCATGGCTAAAAAATCAAATCCAATAGGAATAGTTTATTCTACCAACTCTGATTTTAAATATCAGTTTAATGAAGAACCACAGCAGGAAACGCTTCCAAATCAGCAACAGAATCTTCGGATAATGCTCGATAAAAAGCAACGTGGTGGCAAGAAAGTGACCCTGATCATCGGGTTTATAGGAACCGATGCTGATTTAAACGATTTGGGAAAGATGCTAAAGACCAAATGTGGGGTAGGAGGGAGCGCAAAGGACGGAGAGATTCTGATACAGGGTGACTTTCGGGATAAAATAATGGAATTATTGATCAATTTGGGTTATAAGGTCAAAAAGGCTGGCGGGTAATATCCGGATGATCCTGTCTTTTGACCAGGCCATTGCTCTTTTGGTTTCAGAATGCGCTATACAATAAATTAATTTTTATTGGTAAAAGTTGACAATTAATCGTGCTAAATTTGTCTTTTCAATTTCTAAAAATGCATACGCTATGAAATTCATTGCATATATAACGCTGACATCACTCTTGATTTCGACTCAATTTATTCATGCTCAGTCTCAGGAAGGCAGGGTAACCGAAGATATAATCAAAGAGGTTCAAAAACAGTTTTCTAATGAACCCAAGTCTGTTGCACTGATCAATGCAATAACGAACAATAAGATTAAGGACCTCGATGCTGCCCGCGATAAGGCCGGTGCGGTAGATCGTTTTTTTACATACAGGGTTAAGACACGTGGAATTACGAATCAAAAAACATCGGGCAGGTGCTGGTTGTTTACGGGGCTTAATGTTTTCAGGCCACTTGTCATTGATAAACTGAGTCTGGATGAATTTGAATTTTCACAAAACTATAGTTTCTTCTGGGATCAGTTTGAAAAAGCCAACTTGTTTATCGAAGGTATCATTGCTACTGTAGATAAGCCTTTGGATGACCGCAATGTAGAATGGTTGTTGAAGAATCCGATCGGGGATGGTGGTCAATGGACAACCTTTGCAGATATCGTAACAAAATATGGTGTTGTCCCTTCAAGTGTGATGCCTGAAACTGTTCACAGTGAAAATACTGCTGAACTCAGTTCATTGTTGGGAACGAAACTCAGAACATTTGCAATGGAACTCAGAGGC
>JAHEYR010000085.1 GCA_023251485.1 Bacteroidales bacterium | reverse complement strand
GATATAACCATAACCGGTATCGGGACGGCTAGGTGTGATGCCCAGTGTAAGCAACCAGTTGTTTTTAGCCGTAGCTTCGAGAGCCGTTAGCAATACTTCGCTAAACTCATCTTCTTTCAGAATGATATGATCGGCCGGTGATACAATGATGTTTGCATTGGGATTCTCAACACCGATTTTATAAGCGGCGTAAGCAATGCAGGGAGCCGTATTCCGGCGTGAAGGTTCGCAGAGAATTTGTCGATCGGTGATCCCTTTAATCTGAGCCTTTACCAGATCGCGATAGATTTCGTTGGTTACAATAAAGATATTTTCGGGCAAACAAACTTTACTCAATCGTCTGAAGGTTTGTTGGATCAGTGTCTCGCCGGTACCCAGCACATCAATAAATTGTTTTGGACGGTTAGTCCGGCTCATAGGCCAAAAACGCGACCCAATTCCTCCAGCCATCAGGATGCAGTAATTATTGGGGTTAACGGTTACATTATTCATTTGTCACTATATTTTTTTATTAAAAAATCGAACAAAACAACGCTTCTTCATCAGAAATCATCAACAAAAACAGGTGTCGTTATATTCAGTTTTCAAAGTTACGTGCGAAGCACTAAGTATTAATAGTCAATATGTTTTAGTTCGTACACTTTATTATATGCGGTCATAAATATACGTAAAGAAAAAAGCCAAAAGTAAACAATCGTAATAATTTTTAAATTCAAGCCATTGCCGAACGATGGATCACTTCGGCCACGGGTGATACCAGATAATATCGTTTATTATTTAAACAAAAGCATTTAAACCGGGTGCGTTGTTTTAGCTCTTTGACAAAAACACGTCCGTCAGGGAGCATAAAATGACTTCCCATTGGAATCTCTTCGAGCAACGTGATCTCTTCAGCGTTTTTGTCATATTTCTTCAGGGCTCTGGCCAGATGAAGTGCTCCCGCACTCGATGCCGGTGGCCGTTGAAAAAACAGCGTCAGTTCGTCAAGCAGATCGTCAGGAAATATCGTTGCGTTCATCAATGGCTTGGCAAGTTCGGTAAACATTCGTTGCCATTCAACACCATGCGGTAAGACTTTATTGCGATGTTTATTCCATACCTCCAGATGAGCCAGCTCGTGTAACAACACAATCAGAAAAGCATATTGATTCAACGTACCGTTCACAGAAATCCGATGTCCCAGTTGCTGGTATGGAGCTCTATAATCGCCCGACTTGGATTTTCGGGTACGCGTTATTAACAGCCGAACCTTATGTTCGGTTAATTTTTGATCTATAAACGACAAGGCTGCATCAGGAATGCGACCCTTTAATGAAGCCGCCTTTACACTCATGCCACAAAATAGGTTTTAGCCTTTTTTACCAGTAACTCACATCCGCAATCTCTCGTTTTCTTCCTTTTATGATACACCCTTTTTACATTCCCACCTGAGCCGGTGTTGAAAATGGGTGCGCATGAAGAGAAAAAAGCAATAGCAAATATCATTAATATTAGGTTTCTCAATAGGATACGCATCATTCGAATTGTTTTTTTTCTACGCCAAAAGTATAAAACTTATTGCATTATCTTACATTTTACCACGGCTTCTTGCAAACCCTTTTAATCCTTACGGATTCCATCAGATTATTGATTATTTTTACGCAAATATTTTAAGTATGCAAATGTTACGTCACTTGGGTCAATATCTTTTACTTATGATCCAGGTCTTCAAAAAACCGGAGAAAAAATCTATTTATCTGAACCGGATTTTTTTCGAAATGGATAAATTAGGCTTAGACTCTATTGGTATCGTCGCTTTTATTTCCCTCTTTGTAGGGGCGGTATTGACTATTCAGATGGCCTTTAATATTGATAGTCCGATCGTGCCGATATATACCATTGGTTTTGCTACACGTAAATCTATTATTCTTGAATTTGCCCCAACCATTATAAGCCTTATTCTGGCTGGTAAAGTAGGATCCAGAATTGCGAGTGAAATAGGAACCATGCGGGTCACCGAACAGATTGATGCATTGGAGATCATGGGCGTCAATCCGGCTACCTATCTTATCTTCCCTAAGATAATCGCATCCATGGTTTTTAATCCTTTGCTGATTTTAATGAGTATCGCACTGGCTATTTTAGGTGGTTGGCTTTCGGGTCTGTTCTCCGGATTAGTGGGATCCTATGAATATGTGTATGGGATTCAGTTTCAATTTCAAATGTATGATGTCACCTATGCGATGATAAAAACAGTGGTCTTTGCTTTTCTTATCACTTCTATCTCAGGCTATTTCGGTTACTATACGAAAGGTGGTTCTCTGGAGGTAGGTGAAGCAAGTACCCGTGCCGTTGTGGTGAGCAGTGTAAATATCATTATCTTTAATCTACTCTTAACTAATCTCTTACTAGCATGATCGAAGCAAAAAATGTATCTAAAACATTCGGAGATCATCAGGTTCTCAAAAATGTTTCGGTTAAGTTCGAGAAAGGAAAAAACAACCTTATTATCGGACAAAGTGGTTCAGGCAAGACGGTATTGATGAAATGTCTTGTCGGACTCTACGAAGTCGATAAAGGGAAAATCCTCTTCGACGATCGGAACTTCTCTAAAATGTCGTTTGCTGAGATGAAGGAGATCCGTCAAGAGATAGGGATGCTCTTTCAGGGTGGGGCTTTGTTTGATTCGATGACCGTTGAAGAGAATGTGATGTTTCCGCTGTCTATGTTTACCAGGCAAACATTGGAAGAGCGAAGAGACCGTGCCAATTTCTGTCTCTCCAGGGTAAATATTGTCAATTCGAATAAACTGTATCCCTCCGAATTAAGTGGCGGGATGAAAAAACGTGTTGCTATTGCACGTGCAATCTCTAACCATCCCAAATACCTGTTCTGCGACGAACCTAACTCAGGCCTTGATCCCAAAACAGCCAATGTGATCGACAAGCTGATTAACGAAATTACCCAGGAATATAATATCACCACCGTCATCAATACCCATGACATGAATTCGGTTATCGAGATCGGTGATAAAATTTCGTATATTTACGAAGGACAACTCTGGTGGGAAGGTGATAAGACAACGATCATGCACACCGATAATAAAGAGTTGAACGACTTTGTCTTTGCTACCGAATTAACCCGTAAGCTGCGTAAATAACATAGTATATGAATATTCTCGACATCCTGATTGGGCTACCGCTGGCGTTAGCTGTCTTCTCCGGTTTCAAAAATGGATTCGTTTATGAGATAGCCTCTCTGGCCGGTCTTATATTGGGTATCTATATCGCGATTAACTTCTCGGGATATATGTCTGATTTTCTCGAGGATATGTTTCACTGGCATGGACGAACGCTGTGGTTTCTTTCACTGCTCTTCACCTTTGTGTTGGTGGTGATCAGCATCCGTCTTCTTGGCAAGGTGATGGAGCATGTCGTAGAGTCATTGGCGATGGGACCGATCAATCACATGCTTGGAGGGTTCGTCTCTGTTATCAAAGCCGCTTTTGTGTTGAGTCTGATCATCTATCTGTTCAATCTGGTCGATTCAAGCCATCGGCTCATCTCGCAAACGACCAAGGAAAAGAGTTTTCTGTGGAATCCGGTTTCTGAGGTAGCACCTTTCATCATGCCACAATTGGATAAGCGGGCTCCCGATTTAAAAGATCCCAAATCCGACGAAGACTACAAAGACCGTGAAGCTAAGGGAAAACACAGACAGCCCCGGTCGGTATAAACAACGAGGTATTCCTGATATTACAGATGCAACGGTTGTTCTCAGCCTGGCGCTTTCAGTCGTTTCAGTATCGAGAAGGCTTTATCGATAAACGCTTCGGCTACCACGATGGTAAACTCGTTGGTTGTCGAAATAACCTCAACAATATTAATCCCTTCCCAGGCCAACTGTTTGAAAATATGATAATACAACCCTATCACACGCGTGTTCTGCATGTGCAGTTTTAGGGTGATCGTCGAAAGATTTGTCTGCTTTGAGATCAATTTCTCTTTTGCGAATACCTCTTCAACATTAATATCCATTTTCGAGCTGATGATTACAGTCGTCTCATTAACGCCCTTCGAGAAGCTGAATACAGCATCTTTGTGTTCGCTAATAATCTCCAGTAATTTAACCTGACAAGAGGTAAGTGAAACTGAATTGCCGAAAGTGAAATCGGTTATATCCGATCGCACGGTCATCTCGCCCATGTTCGAAAGAAACTTCCGGAGGGTGTGATTAACGGGCAGATGCAAAGGCAAGGGCATGCGCTTTACTGCCATGATAATAGCACCTTCATTTACTGGGCGGTTGAGCTTTTTTTCAACCACTGGTTTTAACTTACGGGCAAAGGCCGATAAGTTTACCAGTTCTTCTGCGAGGGCTTCCTCCAAAAAGGGATACTTTTTGAGTTCCTCTTCTACTATTTTGCCGATTGTAAGCATGTTAAATTATTAACATGGTGTTAAGAATAGTGTAAAATTACAAAAAAATTCTTTTGTAAGTCAAGCAATATTAATTTTGCACTCCTTTTTAGAAGGATTTTAAACAAAATTAACCCAAAAATGAGATAGTGGTACCTTAGTATCCTTATCTTTATCATAAAAAACAGATCAAAATGATTGTATATAAATTCGGCGGTACATCAGTTGGCAATGCTGAACGGATGAAGCAGGTTGCACGAATTATTGGCGATGAAAAGCAGAAGATTATCGTCTTATCAGCTGTTGGAGGAACAACCAACAAGCTGGTCAGACTGACCGGCTTTTTTTATGGCCAAAATCACGAAGAAGCGATGGGCATTCTTGACCTTCTCCGTACCGAATATTACGGAATTATTGAAAGCCTCTATTTAACCGATACCTATAAACAAAAGGCCACTCAGTTTATTGATGGGGTGATCGCTCTCTTATCGGCACAAGAGGGTTCAGCATTCAACGAAGAGAACGAAAAAGTGATTTTGGCACAAGGTGAAATCATGTCGACCAATCTCTTTCATCTGTTTCTCTTAGAGTCGGGAGCCAACACCGTACTCATCCCTGCGCTCGATTATATGCGCATTGATGCCGATGGCGAACCCGATATGCCTTTGATCACAAAACTTGTCGGTCCGCTGCTTCATGATGCTTCGGCAGCCCACCTCATCATCACCCAGGGTTACATCTGTCGGAATACTGAAAATAAAATCGACAATTTGAAACGGGGAGGAAGCGACTATTCAGCCACACTGGTTGGTCAGGCCATCAGAGCCGAGGAGGTTCAGATCTGGACCGACATCGATGGCATGCACAACAACGATCCACGTATCATCGACAATACATTTCCGGTGCATTATCTCTCGTTCGACGAAGCCGCCGAGCTTGCCTATTTCGGTGCAAAGATCTTACACCCTGCAAGTGTTATCCCGGCACGCGAAGCAGGTATCCCTGTCCGGCTGAAAAATACTTTCGACCCCGATGCTTTTGGCACCATTATTTCGGCCAAATCTGAACCCGAGAAAGTGAAGGCAGTAGCCGCACGCGATGGAATTATCGCCATCAATATTATCTCAGGTCGAATGTTATTAGCTTTTGGTTTCCTCCGGAGAGTGTTCGAGGTGTTCGAAAAGTACAGAACATCTATCGATATGATCACCACCTCAGAGGTTGCCGTCACCGTTACCATTGATAACACGCAACATCTTACAGAAATAACAGATGAATTGAACTTATTGGGTACTGCAACGGTTGAAGATAATATGAGTATTGTGGCTGTCGTTGGAAACGGCGCTGGTGGCTCTCCCGAAGTGTTGCAGCAAGTCACATCAGCCCTGGCCGGACACCCTGTCCGAATGGTTTCATTCGGGGGAAGTCATAATAATATCTCATTGCTGGTTCCAACCAGTGAAAAGAATGCTGTTTTACGATCATTAAATGCACATATATTTTAAATAAAATGACTGGATTAGACTTCAAAAATCTTAAAAGAAAGAAAACACCCTTCTACTTTTATGATATTGAATTACTACGCGAAACGCTTGCAACGGTTAAGACTGAAGCCGACCGTTACGGGTATCATGTACATTATGCACTGAAAGCCAATGCGAACGATCGAATCTTATCCGAGATATTGAAGTATGGCTTTGGCGCTGATTGTGTGAGTGGTAATGAAGTAATCACTGCTGCCGCTGCCGGATTTAAGAGCTCGTCTATTGTATTGGCAGGTGTAGGCAAAAGCGACGACGAAATTAAAGCCGCTCTCGAAAATAATGTATTCTGTTTTAATTGCGAGTCATTACAAGAGTTGCATGTTATCAACGATATAGCTGTCTCGATGGGCAAGAAAGCCAACATCGCCTTTCGTATAAATCCGAATGTCGATGCACATACCCATCATTATATTACTACCGGTATCAACATCAGTAAGTTCGGGATATTGGAAGAAGATCTTCCCGAGATGATTGCTACAGTTCAGGCATTACCTGCCCTTACCTTCGTCGGAATTCATTTTCATATCGGATCGCAGATTACCGATCTTGAGGTGTTCAAAGAACTATGTTTGGCAATCAACCTGTTACAGGAGAAATATTTCACCGATTCCGCACTCTTTCCAACATTTGTAAATGTAGGAGGAGGTCTGGGCGTTGATTATAAAGATCCTCATACAGAGCCGATCCCTCCGTTTGGTACCTACTTTGCCATCTTCAATCAATATCTGAAGTTGCAACCCGGGCAGGAAGTACATTTTGAATTGGGTCGATCATTGGTAGCCAATTGTGGAGCCTTAATCACGAAAGTACTCTATACCAAAAAGAGTTCACATAAACATTTTCTCATCCTCGATGCCGGAATGACCGAGTTAATCCGACCCGCGTTATATCAGGCCGAGCATCAGATACAAAATATCACCCGGATGAATGCTCCACTTGAACAAGTTTATGATGTTGTCGGACCAATCTGTGAATCATCAGATTGCTTCGGAACCGATATAAACCTGCCATTATCGAATAGGGGAGACCTGGTAGCGATTCATTCGGCAGGAGCATATGGCGAAGTAATGTCATCTCAATACAATTTGCGTACAAAGGTGAAATCATACTATTCTGATACCATGGGTGATAGAATCATCCCCATTTGTGCAGGGCAGGAACGAATCAACTAGATAATCTTCGTACAAAGATTGACTCAAATATCGTTAAATCAAGTGATTAGTACCATTAAAAAAATTCTTCAAATCGCTTGCATTTATATGTATGATCATTTATTTTTGTTCAATTAAAAAAACAAAGCGCTCTTGGTTTCCGCATTCTTATTCGTTTTTTCGAAACTATAGCGAGGATGCCGACCCAAGAGCAATTGTTTTAACTACACACCAAAAATGTTAAGTACCATGAGTCTGCCGATTTCAGTTGCTGTCCTTATAGATGGTGGCTTTTTCCTGAAGAGATATTATAAAGTATTTCCGAACTCGAAAGACCACACAGCTACAGAGGTGGCCAAAAACCTTTACACAGTTGCCCTAAAACATGTTGGCAACGACAACTTCCTCTTTAGAATTTTTTATTACGACTGTTATCCGATCAACAAAAGAGTACATCATCCTATAACAGGCCAGGTAATTAATTTTGAAGCTACCGAGCAAGCAAAATTCCGTTTGGAATTGTTCGAAGAGTTGAAGAAGAAACGCAAAGTTGCCCTACGTATGGGTTCGCTTCGCGATACAGGTAGTTGGCTTATTAAGCCCGCCGTTACTAAAGAACTGCTTAACGGCAGAATGTCTATTAACGACGTTACAGAGAATGATGTCTTTTATGAACTTCACCAAAAAGGACTCGATATCAAGATTGGTCTTGATGTTGCTGCACTCGCCTTTAAAAAGCAAGTACAACAGATCGTTCTTATCTCTGGTGATGCCGACTTCGTTTCAGCCTCTAAACTGGCTCGTCGCGAAGGAATCGACTTCGTTCTTGATCCGATGTGGAACCCCATTGACGATCACCTGTTCGAACACATCGATGGCTTGCGTTCAACCTGTCCAAAGCCTAATCAGCCTCCTTACGAGCCTGGTAGTGGTATTATTCCACCGGCTACCGGAAACAGGTATTAATCCAAAACATTATCTTAAAAAAAGCTGCTCTTTCGGGCAGCTTTTTTTATTTAGATTTCCCAAACATTTCGTGTAATTTTAGAAGATATTCAACCCAACAACAAATTATACGAAAAAAGATGAAACGTAACATTTTAGCAATCGTCATTATGTTATTCGCCTTTTCTGTTCAAACCGCATACGGACAGTCGAATACCGTTAAAAAAGCAACGCCTGTCGCCAAAAACGAAGGGAAATGGATCCACCTGTTCAACGGCAAAAACTTAGACGGATGGATCCCCAAAGTCACCGGATATAAAGCAGGCGAGAATCCACTCAATGGCTTTCGTGTAGAAGACGGCATGATCCGTGTGGATTACAGCAAATTCGATCAGTTTAATGGACGTTTCGGCCATCTGTTTTATAAACAGAAACTCTCATCATATATCCTCCATGTGGAGTATCGGTTGGTAGGCGAGCTGATGGCCGATGCCCCGAGCTACTGTTTCCGCAATAGTGGCGTGATGATCCATTCGCAGTCGGCCGAAAGCATGGATATCCTTCAAAACTGGCCCGTTTCGCTCGAATGTCAGATCCTGGGCAGCACCACAAATGTCAAACAACACACCGCTTGTGTCTGTACCCCAGGCACCACGGTATATTACAAGGATAAGTTTACCACCGAACATTGCCTCACTTCCACCTCACAATATTACAACGACGGCGAGTGGGTCAATCTCGACATCATCGTTCATGGCAACAAAGCCGTTTATCATGTGGTCAATGGTGACACCGTATTGGCCTATACCAAGCCTCAGATCGGTGGCATGTTGCTTCCCGAAGGTTATCCCGTCCCCGAAGGAACCTACCTTCACGACGGCTATATCGCGCTACAGGCCGAAGGACAGCCTATCGATTTCAGAAAAGTAGACCTGAAGATCCTACCCGATAACTTTCGCGTTGCACCCTCCAAAAAGCAAATCAGAACCAAAGGCACCGCCTTTAAAATGATCGACAACTTTGAAAGTTATGCCAGTGATGAAGCGCTGAATGCTAAATGGGTTCATCCTCATCATAGTGCTACCCTCGATATTCGTCTGGATGCAACCACCAAAGGAGAAGGCAAGAAGAGCCTTAAATGCACGTATAGGCTAGGGATTAATGGCAACACGAATCAATGTTCGATCTACAATCCGGGAGCATTAAATCTATCGGCTTGCAACGGACTGCAGTTCTGGATGAAGCCCGATGGATCCGGACGCGAAGTAACCATCGAACTCAATGTAGCCGATAAAGACGGCAACAACGTTCACGATTTCTGGAGTTATACCCTCAAGCCCGAAAAAGGAATCACCGAATCGCGGATGGTTTCAATCCCATTCTTCAGCTTTAAACACAACCAGAAACACAACCAGCATCAGGCCGATTCAGCCGAAGCGAAACCGGTGTTCAGATCAGAAGCCGTCATTGGCGTCGTTATTTCTATTGGTGGAAAGAACGAGCAACCCGGCGGAGGTGTTTACTATTTTGATGAACTGGCCGGAGCTAAACTACAGTTCTAACTACGGTTTCAGCCATCATCTACTTCTTTACGGATGGAAACGAACAGATTGCAATGGATAACCAGATTACTGTTGTTATTTAAGTGCTGTTCCGTTCAGTTGAACAAGGTCGTTGTAAAGCCGAGAAATAGGAGAGATCTCTTCCTCGCGGAATAATCGAACCATGATTTAAAAACTATTAACTATTAAAGTGGTTTATCAATGAAAAGCAGCGTATTGGGGGCTTTTTTAGTAGCCCTGCTATCAATATCCACCAGTATGGCCCAGCAGACCGTCTGGCCCGTTTTGAAACATTATGACCAGCAGCACCTGTTAAACATAGCCCTTCCGATCGGAGGAATCGGAACCGGAACCCTTTCGCTAGGTGGTCGTGGCGAGCTACGTGACTGGGAAATTATGAATAAACCCGGTGTCACCTATAGTACGATTACAACGGGTAACCAGGCGCCATTTTTTGCAGTTTATGTGAAACCCGAAGGAAAGAATCCGATGAGCAAAGCCTTAATCGGGCCTTTTCATCCCAGCGAATTTCAGCACTACGAAGGCCGTCCGGTAAATCATCATGGGTTACCCCGTTTCTCTTCCGCTTCGTTTGATGCAGCTTATCCTTTCGGACAGGTAAATCTCGACGATGACTATCTCCCCATCTCGGTTAAGATCAAAGGATTTAATCCGATGATACCGGGCGATGTTGCCAATAGCAGTATCCCCATCGCCATCCTGAAGTATGAGATCACCAATAGAACCGGTGCACCCATGGAAGTCGCTGTTTGTGGTACCCTGCGAAATTTCATCGGTCAGGATGGAAGTAGAAATGGAAAGAACTGGAAGGGCGATATCGTTTATTATGGTGCCAAAAAGAATCAAAACGCCTACCTTGAAAACGAAAACGTAAGAGGCATCTATATGACAAGTGATGGCGTTGATCCGAAAGATCCGGCATGGGGGACAATCGCGTTGACCACCAACGACAAGGAGAATGTAACCTATCGCCGTTCGTCCACACCCAACGACTGGGAGAACGCCATTCTCGACCTGTGGGATGATTTCAGCGCGGATGGTCTGCTGACCGATAAGGATAAAATTGTGGATGATAATCCAATGGCATCATTGGCTGTTAAGAAAGTGATCCCTGCCAATTCAACAAAGACCTTCACTTTCTATATCACCTGGCATTTCCCCAACCGACTGGATTGGAATCAGGGCTGGACCATCGGTAATAACGGAAAGATTGTGGGTAACTATTATACCACGCAATATAAAAATGCCTGGGACGTAATTGAAAAAGAAGCAACGAAACTCACCTCGCTGGAGAATAAGACCATCGCTTTTGTCGATGCATTTACGAAGAGTAATATTCCAACCGTTGTAAAAGAAGCCGCCTTGTTTAATTCATCTACCCTTCGGTCGCAAACCGTTTTTCGTCTGCCCTCAGGACATCTGATGGGGTGGGAAGGCGTTATGAATGAAGCCGGATCGTGTTATGGAAGCTGCACACACGTCTGGAACTACGAAAATGCCACCCCGTTTCTTTATGGCGAACTCGCTAAAACGATGCGTGATGTAGAGATGGATTATGCCACGAAAGACAATGGGAAGATGATGAACAGAGTTTTACTTCCATTAGAGCTCAATCTCCAATCAGACCATGTAGCTGCCGCCGACGGACAGATGGGATCGATCATGCGGTTTTATCGCGAATGGCAACTTTCGGGCGATAATGAGTGGTTGAAAAAACACTGGCCCCGTGTTAAAGCAGCCATGGCCTATGCCTGGATTCCCGGTGGGTGGGATGCCAATCAGGATGGCGTTGAAGAAGGAGCACAAGATAACACGATGGATGTAGCTTATTATGGTCCCAATCCGCAGATGCAGTTCTGGTATTTCGGTGCATTAAAAGCCACCGCTAAAATGGCTTTGGCGATGGGTGATAAGGCCTTCGCTGCCAAATGTGAGATGCTTTTTGCCAAAGGCAGCCAGTGGGTTGACGAGAACCTGTTTAATGGTGAATATTACGAACACAAGATAACGGATCCTAAGACCTTTGCGTTTCTCGATATGAAAGATCCGAATACGCAGATCCCGCCCTATCAGCTGGGTTCGGGTTGTCTGGTAGATCAGATGGTCGGACAGTATATGGCTCATGTGCTCGATCTGGGATATCTTGCCAAAAAGGAGAATGTGCAGACCGCGCTCAAGACCGTCATGCAAAAGAACTTTGTCGACAAGTTTGAAAACGTGTTTAATAATATGCGATCCTATGTAATGGATAAAGAGTCAGGTTTGATCATGGCCAGCTGGCCTAAAGGGCGGTTGAAAGTACCATTTCCCTACTTTGCCGAATCCATGTCGGGATTCGAATATGCTGCAGCTATCGGGATGCTTTACGAAGGACAAACCGAAGCCGGATTAAAATGTATAGAGAGCATCCGCGATCGTTTTGATGGCGAAAAGAGAAACCCATTTGATGAGCCCGAATGTGGCCGTCACTACGCCAGAGCAATGGCTAGCTGGGCTGCCGTGTTGGCCATGACCGATTTCCACTATTCAGCCATTGATAAATCCATGTCGATCACCTCAACCCCCGGCAGTTATTTCTGGAGTAACGGCTATAGCTGGGGCACAATTGATGTAGCCGACAAAAAGCTGGTCATTAATCTCTTAAGT
>JAHEYR010000266.1 GCA_023251485.1 Bacteroidales bacterium | reverse complement strand
CAAAATAACCCGGCAATTGAATTTCATTTTACATCAGAGTTTAAGACTGCGATGGCGAAATAAATATCGTCAAACATTGAATATTAAATAATTTGTAAGCTCTTTGGCAATTCATTAGTTGTTTTGAAAATATTCTTTAGGTTTGTGTTTAATCTTACAAATAACAACTTTGCAGAAATTTGATAATGGGACCTCTATCCAACTTTTTTAAGAAGTCAGAAATCTTCAAAGAAGAATTTGATAAGATATTCCCTGCGCAAACTTTTAATAAGGTCAATATTTTAAAATACATAACCATATGTACGGAGATAGTATTGGCTGAAGCACGCAAAAAATATCCTGATCACGGTTTAAGATTCATCAACCCATTGTTTATTGTTGACAGGGAGATTTTTCCTGCTTCAAACCTGCCGGGGGATGCGCATATTTTAAAACTTGCAAGTCCTGTATTTGATCTGGTACAGTCAAAAACAATCATCCCGCTTTCACTACCTATAATTGATAATCTTTTATCCGGTATTTGCCTGTTCTTTGGAAATAAGTCTGTCTTTTATGATTATACCTTATTTAAGACATTTAATCTGGACATATTGCCAAGCATTGAACCACAACCGGGCGGAGCAGATGAAATAAATATGATCAATGAGATTAGATCACTCAAAATACACGTTAACAAATATCCCCAAAGTTTCCTTGAATTCGCTAATGCGCTTTCAGCAATTTCTGATGAGGAGAAAATTATCCTTATAAAAACGCTGATATTGTATAAATACGTATCAAACAGAATAAACCAATCATTGGTTTATTCTTTCGTAAATAAATACAACCCCTCGAAGTCATTTTTTGATTGTTTATTTACCTTTATATCTGAGCAGCCTTTTGATGAAGATGATTTACTCGATTTTGCCAATATCACTGAAAGTGTAGCCTTGCCTATTGCCAATTATGATTACAGTAAAAGCAAAGGTATCAGCGCCCATACTATGGCTAAACGTAATTCGTTGAGGACGCTGTTGATTGATAGCTTTAAGCACGCTTAGGAGGGGTAATTACCTAAATATTTACCGGTTTTCATTCTCTGGATAATTGAGTCAGGAGAGTGTACTGATACAGAAGACATCTCCTAAAACATGTACCCTGTAGATGGAGTAACAATTTTTTCAAATAATTCATTCGATCTCACCCTCTCCTTCCTTTGGAGAGGGCTGGGTGAGGCTCTTAGTTTGCGAAAACCATCCTTCTCGACTGAATTGGTTTACCATCAATAACTAATGTATAAATGAATGTACCGGCCATATTATAGCCATGTTCGTACATCACCTCATTTATTCCGTTATCGAGTATTATATTCTTCCGTAACACTTCTTTCCCGTTCAGGTCGCGGATAGAAATATAGGCTTCTTTGTAGTTTATCTTTTCATTTACAAGCACGGAGATCATCGTAGCTTCATCAGCCGGATTGGGTTTGTTTTGTAACAACTCAACAGATAATGGGGCAGCAGGAACAGAATTGACCCCTACTATACCTTGGCTTAATTCTCTCGAAAACAAACTCTCAACGCCCTTACTGTCTACCGATGCGACACTCACAATATAGTTTGAACTCGGTAGTTGGGTAATGGTATCTGTAAGTGAGCCGGTAAAGGTATATACAGAATCCCAGTCAAAGGTGGTGGTACGAACGCCTACCCGGTAATTAAGGTATTCAGGGTGTTGTGTGATATTGATGATAAGGTTTCCCCCGGTTGTAGTCAGGGTAAAGTCAGGGGTATATGGACTGATTCCTATCATACCGGCTGCATTGCCATTGATTACGGTATTGCGTGCCAGGTAATCAAAGTCGACATAGTAGCTATCAATGATACCGTCACTATTAATGTCAACCCCGATGCTGTCGCCTGAGGTATGCTGGCGGTCTGTATAAGATCCGCTTGTTACATTGGCATCGCCGTCTTCATTCTCTGCCGTAAAGCGCATGGCTGTATAACCAAGCTGCCGGAACGGTATATGGTCGCCGCCTCTGCCGCTACGGTCTTCGGGCGTCATAATGTTAATGGTCATAGGAACGCTGGCAATTGGTGAGATCATCTCTTTGTATTCCAGCTTTATATATCTTGACAGGCCTTTATGAAAGGAATTAAAACCACCAAAGGAAAATAAGCGTACATGTGTGCTGTCAATATTCATAAATCCCGGGCAACTGGGTGGGGACGAGGTATGGCCGCAGATAATACCGCCAATAACATCATTATTCAGCACTGTTTTTATCAGTATCCCATGTGCTCGCGCATAAATAGCAAAGGCCTGGCCTCCGAATAGCCCCTGTTCTTCTCCGGTAGTCACCAGGAAAACAAGGGTATGGCTATAACTGTATTTACTCATCACACGGGCAAGCTCTATAACAAGAGCGGTACCACTGCCATTATCTTCTGTTCCCTGCGCGCTGCAATTAGTGTCACAAAGCCCGGCGCAACGGCTATCAATATGTCCTTCAATGATGATGATTGATTTATCGCTGGTATCTGTTCCCGGGAGTACGGCGAAGATATTCTTGTGTTGTGTAATGCTGCAGATAGTAGTATCAAACTGAAGGTAAGCAGGCAAAAGGCGGTTCTCATTCCGTGCGCTGAATTGCTGGAACTTATTATAAACCCACTTGCGGGCAGCCCCTATACCCCTTACCGGGGAAAGTGTATCGGACCCTGAATTGCGTGTCTGGTAATTCTTTATTACATCAATATACGCATGGAGCGAATCGGGAGAAACATTCGCATTGATACCCATACTGATCGTATCAGGATGATTCAGGACTGTTGTTGCCATGTATGTAGCAGGATTGTACATCCCAAGCATTACTTGCTCAGCGGCAGGGTTGGTGCAAATATTGATCACCTGCGCGTTTGCATTAAAAATAGTAATCCCAACTGCAGAAAGGAATAGTATAAAATATTTCATCGTAGAAGAATTTAAACAATGTGAAGTTACATAAAAATATAAAAATGATTAAACTAATTAACGCCTTGCCTGTGAGATGGGCAATAGGAAGATTATTGCTTATTTTGTGTTTATGAATACGGTGGCAATACGTTTATTACAGAAAGAAGATAACCCGGTGATAGCTGGTATTATTAGGTCAGTGTTGACTGAGTTTAAAGCCGACAGGCCAGGAACTGTTTATTATGATCCTTCTACTGACGATCTTTATAATGGTTTCTCCAAACCGCGTTCTGAATATTGGATATTAGAGATTGATGGGCAGATTGTTGGGGGATCAGGTATATATCCCACGGATGGCTTGCCGGATGGCTGCTGCGAATTAGTGAAATTATACCTGCTGCCGGAAGCAAGGGGAAAGGGCTTTGGGAAACAGCTTATAG
>JAHEYR010000265.1:1554-3377 GCA_023251485.1 Bacteroidales bacterium | reverse complement strand
ATTACTGATCGCTTTCGGACTGATTAATAAAAAGATAAAGAAGGTGGATTTATTGAATATCGACAGACTAAAAATATTGTCATCCATAAAGTTGGTTGTTTTTGAAGGCATGTTATCGAACAGGATCAAGTCGGTGTTAAAATTGACCGGAAGTGTCTTTTTGAAATGCATTCGCCGTTTAAATTATGATAACTTTTACGCAGATGAATCATGGAAGAACCGTAGAATTATGAATGCAATTTATGAGTTGAATGAGTGTGAATATAAGGTCACAAATCCTATTAAGGAGAATCTAAAGCCTTCTATAAAAATTCAGGAGGTCTCAAAAATGGCATCAAGTATGGCGACAACATTATGGTTCCTTAAGAAGGATCTGGATAATAATATGTTGAATTCTATCATTGCCTGCGGACAATTTAATATTTGCTGGAATCTTCTCGAATACATTGAAAAGATCAAACTGGATCAGACCAATACCAATGAAAACCACAAAGCGCTAATTTCATGCGAAGTGCAGTTAAGGAGAGATTGGGAAATGTTTAAACAGGATCCATTCTGGCTTGTTAATGAGTTGAATAATTCTGTGGATTAGACATAGGAAGGGAAAGGATGTCCTATATAGAGATATTCGATCAAGTGATATCAAAGGTATAGGACAAAGAAAGGGACATTTTCTTCCCCTTAACGCAAACGCTTTGTTTTTCAAATACGATCAGATCAAAATCATTTTTAGTGTATTTAACTGCTAGTATACTTTTGTGGATATACCGGCAAACAGCGTCACTCAATATGCTGATTAGATCATAATATTCAGTTTTCACCCATGAAAGTCAATGTTTACAGGTTTATTTCTTACATTTATGGTCATATAATTGTCAACCCAAAAAACTATAAAATGCAACGAAGAACTTTCTTAAAGACTGCAGGTATTGCAGGTGGACTAATGGCTGTATCTCCGCTTTTAGGTTTAGCAAATGCCAATAGAGACAACGATTTCCCCATGATGGACCTACATGTTCACACAACCAACGAATTTACAATAGATGACATTGTAAACATTGCTAAAAAAACAAACATTCAATTTGGGATCATGGATCATCCCGGATTTGCGATCAAGACTGATGCTGACCTGAAAAATTACATCGACAAACTCCGCCCCTATCCTGTCTACATTGGGTTACAACCCATGAGTCCGGGCTGGTCGAAGAGCTTTTCTCCCGAACTTTTATCTCAGGTCGATTATGTCCTCATGGATCCCCAGACTATTCCAAAAGGAAACGGCTACAATGAGACTTTACAGATTTGGGAGTTTGATACGTATGTGGACAATGCAGATACATTTATGGAGCACTACATGGCCCACACCATGGATGTGCTCAACTGCAACGACCCGCTCACTATCTTTGGCTGGCCTCTCTTCCTGCCGGTTTGTATAGCCCGCGATTATTATACCTTATGGACAAAGGAACGCATGCAACAAATAATTTCGGCTGCCAAAAAAAGAAACATTGCAATTGAGATAAACGACATGTCGCACACGCCACATGAAGAATTCATTCACATGGCTAAAGCCCAGGGGTTGAAATTTACTTTTGGTTCAGATACCCGCGATCATAAAGCAGGACGACTGGACTATTGCAAGTATATTGCAAAAAAATGCAATCTTAAACGAGAAGATTTCTATATCCCTCAAAGAATTATCAGAAAAGGGTAACTCACGAATCGGTCACCGGTAGCGTATGTAATCTTGAGGATTATGAAAAATCAGAAAGGTGCTAATTATTGATTAATTGAATTTAATTAGAAAATGTCCGGGAATGTCC
>JAHEYR010000265.1:0-1454 GCA_023251485.1 Bacteroidales bacterium | reverse complement strand
AGGCAATAGGAAGAGAGCTCATTCCGAATGTTTATAGCTAAACTGAAAGCCTGATCTCAAGTCGACATAACGAACTGAAATTATAAACCTGATCGATTTTAGTGGTGTTTTGAGGAGATTTCGCTCTTCGTTCGAAGTGACGGAGGGGCAATTGGGGGATTTCTCCCAAGAGATCGAAATAACGAGAAAGAGCTACAAGAACGATCGTAAAACAAAAAGAGACGCACGGCCGTGCGTCTACCGGAAACAGAGAGAGCCGACCCAATTGGATCGGCTCTCTCTGTTTTAGAACGGCCAGAAGTTATTGTCGTACCAGATCTCTTCTTTTAACTCTTCATTGAGTTGATGCAGAATTTTGTGATGACCCTTCTCCCACTCAGCCAGCCAGTGAAAGATGGAGCGCTGTGCAGGATCTGTGGCGTCAAGTGCGGCTTGTGTGTAGACCTCGATGGCTTTCGTTTCAAAATCAATAGCGGCTGAGATAGCTGCTGCTTCAAAGCCTGCCGCATAGATCTGCTTCTTGATGTCTTTGGTCATAATTTTTTCTACAAACCCTACATCTTCGACCGGAAACTCCTTTACCTGAAAGGTGTTGTGCTGCTTGAAATAAATGTATTGTTCGGAAAGTTGCTCTATATGGGTCTGCTCTTCCTTAGCCATAAAAGAGAAGATATTGCGAACGGCATCGATCTTGGTGTCTGTAGCTACCTGCTCATAAAAAGCTTTTCCGCGACGTTCCATCAATATGGCATTTTTTAAAATATCCAATGGATTCATGGCACTGTATTTTGGGTTGATACTATTACGGATAGGTAACCCGTAAGAGGTTGTTTTGTTCAGACTTTCAGACTGTAATGATAAGAAAAAAGTAGATCATTTATGCACTTCTATTAAAAGATTTTCTATGAACGGGTATTACCTTTTAACTCGTCGAGTTCCTTTCGCATTTCCATCACTAAGGATGCTATCTGATGCAGTCCGGGTTCTTCGGCATTACCATATTTCTTAAGCACGGGTTGTACTTGTACGGGGGACTGAGAGAGGTTGAAGTTCATGGTTCCGACAGCACACCAGATCTCACAGACATCGGATAGTGCTACGGTATAAGGCTCGTAATCGGGATTATCGGATTGCAGTAGCAAGGTGTTCGGAGGAGATGCTTTGCGGTATACACGTTTGTAGACAACGCCTTCGTTGAGGGTGATCAGGATATAGGTCTGTCCTTCGTTGATCCCGTCCCAGTCCTGCAGATAGTCGCAGAGAATATAGGTGCCAGGCTGCACAGGGAGCATGCTGTCGCCCCGTATCTGAAACACGCGTCGGGTTCGCTCGCCGGCCAGCTCGGGTAGCGGTAGCGTGAAACGCGGTAGCTGCCCTACATATTCGGGATCAGCATATCCATTGAGATATCCGGCAGCAGCCTTCACCGGGACTACCGTGATGAGTTCGCGGTT
>JAHEYR010000264.1 GCA_023251485.1 Bacteroidales bacterium | reverse complement strand
ATTTGAAGGTCTTGAAGTACTACAGACCGTAAATCCGAACCCGGAGAATATTGATGCCTTAAAAGCAGCTTATCGTCGCTGGGAGTTATTATTGTCAAAGAATCTTTAATGAATTATTCAAAATTATAAATCTAACACATTCAATAAAATGAGCTTATTAACAGACGAAAAAGCATTTTTCCAGGGAATTGGAAAGATTGGCTATGAAGGAAGAGATTCAAAAAATCCACTCGCATTCAAATGGTATAATGAAAACCAGATGATCGATGGAAAGTCGATGAAAGAATATTTCAGATTTGCAGTTGCCTACTGGCACTCATTCTGTGCAAATATGGCAGATCCATTTGGTTCAGGAACACGTACTTTCCCTTGGGACAATGAGAAAGATGCCATTACAAAAGCAAAAAAGAAAATGGACTATGCTTTTGAGTTTATCTCAAAATTAGGCGTTCCATACTACTGCTTTCATGATTTAGATCTCGTAGATGAAGGTTCTACGATTGCTGAATCAGAGCGTCGTTTACAGGCGATCGTTGATTACGCAAAGGGAAAACAAGCTGAAACGGGCATTAAATTGCTTTGGGGTACTGCCAACGTGTTTTCAAATCCGCGTTATATGAACGGAGCTTCTACCAATCCTGACTTCGATGTGCTTTCGTATGCCGCAACTCAGGTTAAGAATGCTATCGATGCTACCATCGCTTTAGGTGGAGAAAATTATGTATTCTGGGGTGGTCGCGAAGGTTATCTGTCATTGCTCAATACCGATATGAAACGTGAAAAAGAACACCTTGGACGTTTTCTTGGTATGGCACGCGATTATGCCCGTAGCCAGGGTTTCAAAGGAACTTTCCTTATCGAGCCAAAACCAATGGAGCCAACCAAACATCAATATGATTTCGACAGCGAAACCGTTATTGGATTCCTGAGACATTTTGGTCTGGAGAAAGATTTTAAGTTGAATATTGAGGTAAATCATGCTACCTTAGCAGGCCATACTTTCCAACACGAGTTACAAGTTGCTGCTGATGCAGGATTCCTTGGAAGTATAGATGCAAACCGTGGTGATGTACAGAATGGTTGGGATACAGATCAGTTCCCTGTAAATATCTATGAAACCGTTGAAGCTATGCTGGTTATTCAACAGGCAGGTGGTTTCAAAACAGGTGGTGTTAACTTTGATGCAAAAATCAGAAGAAACAGTACCGATATGGAAGATCTTTTCATCGCACATATTTCAGCCATGGATGTATTTGCCCGTTCATTGATGATCTCAGATCAAATTTTGAAGAATAGTGATTATCTAAGTCTTAGAAAAGCTCGTTATGCTTCATATGATTCAGGTAAGGGTGCTGAATTCGAAAAGGGAGCATTGAAGCTGGAAGATTTGCGTGCACATGCAATTGCAAGTGGAGAACCTAAGACGACGAGTGGAAAACAAGAACTGTTTGAACAATTGATCAACCTTTATATTTAACAAATCCACAAATGGAAAAAACAGCTGGTGAACTAATGTATAAGCCTAACAAGGCTTATGTTATGGCGATAACCCTGGTGGCAACCCTTGGCGGTTTGCTCTTTGGTTATGATACTGCAGTAATATCAGGTGCAGTAGGATCTCTGAGAGAATTCTTTATTACTCCGCTTCATCTCCCTGAACTTGAAGCAAACACATTGCTTGGGTTTATGATTTCGAGTGCTTTGATCGGATGTATTATCGGTGGTGTTACTGCCGGTGTAGTTAGCCAGAAACTAGGTCGTAAAAAAGGCCTTATTATTGCTGCTGTACTTTTTACCCTTTCTGCTATTGGTGCCAGTATGCCCGAAGCATTAAACTTCTTTGGCGTAAGCAACCTGTATTCATTTGTGATTTATCGTATCGTAGGCGGTATTGGTGTTGGTATAGCTTCCATGTTATCACCAATGTATATTGCTGAGATTGCACCTGCACATATCCGTGGTAGTTTGGTTTCGTGGAACCAGTTTGCTATCGTATTCGGTATGTTGATCATCTATTTTGTAAACCTGATGATTTCAAAACAGGGCGATCTTGCATGGAATACACAAACCGGTTGGCGTTATATGTTTGCCTCTGGAGCGATTCCCGCAGTGTTGTTTTTGATTTTGCTGTTTTTCGTTCCTGAAAGTCCCAGATGGCTTGCCATGAAAAGCAAGAGTGCAAAGGCACTTGATATCCTTACCCGAATTGGAGGAATCGAACATGCTGAATCTGAAATGAAAGAGATCGAACTCTCGGTAGTAGAAGAAAAAGGAACCATCTTTTCTTATGGTGTTCTGATTGTTATCATTGGGATATTACTTTCCGTTTTCCAACAGTTTGTCGGTATAAATGTCGTATTGTATTATGCACCTGAGATCTTCAAAAATGCCGGAAGCAGTACCGACTCTTCGCTGCTACAAACGCTATTAGTAGGATTTATTAATCTGGTATTTACCGTGTTAGCAATCTTTACTGTGGATAGATTCGGACGTAAACCGTTGCAGATCATCGGAGCCTTAGGAATGGCAGTTGCTATGTTTGGACTTGGATTTACATTCTACCTGCAACGTTTAGGAATAGGATCACTTGTTTGCATGTTGACCTACACTGCTTTCTTTGCAATGTCGTGGGGTCCTGTAACCTGGGTGCTTCTATCCGAGATCTTCCCAAATAAGATCCGTTGGGTGATGTCGATCGCAGTTGCAGCACAGTGGATTGCCAACTTCTTCGTATCATGGACCTTCCCAATGATGGATAAGAGTACATTTTTAACCAATACCTTCCATCATGGTTTTGCTTATTGGATCTATGGATTCATGGGGCTACTTGCTGCATGGTTTATGATTAAATATGTTCCTGAAACCAAAGGAAAGTCATTAGAAGAGATGTCGAAACTCTGGAAGAAATAATCACTTTCAATTAAATCAAAAGCCGGCCATTCCATTTCGTTGGAGCGGCCGGTTTTTTTATTTTCTGGATTCAGGCCTTTCCGGTCGTATTTTAGTGTTGTGTAATCTTACTTACAGACAAGCAATGCAAGCCATGGTGCCGTCTCCTTTTTTGAAAGAGATGGTGCCGGGCGTTGCTTCAGTGCCAATTTCTATACCTAATGCAACCATTACCGAAGCATTTTCAGCCGGAAGATACTCATCAGGGAAGGAAGCTGTTAACGAAAGATCAAAGATGTCAGCTAATCTGGTAGTCCATTCACCTCTTACCACCTCCCGGTGATGCATCGTATCAGGATATTGTTCTTCAAATACCTTTTCATTTTCATTCCAGACATAGTCAAAGATCAGCCCTATTTGTAATGAGAACCTGAAATAGCTGAACGATGTAGGCCAGATGATCTCATTGCATGCTCTGAAGTCCGGAATATTTACTG
>JAHEYR010000263.1 GCA_023251485.1 Bacteroidales bacterium | reverse complement strand
AATAAATCACTAACTTTAATTTATTAGGAATGTATACTTATTTTAGTGAAATGATTTTTTACTGTATACTTTTTCTAGTAATGTTGCTTAAATGTGTATACCTATTTCAGTAAGGGACAATTCTGTAATAATTCAGATACCACTTAGGAATAACAGGTAGAATACCGGTAGATTATTAGTCGATAACTTGTCTATTTATCGCACGAGTGTCGCAGGTCTTTCGCACCAGTTTCGTACCTGTCTCGCTCTATATAGCGAGACAGGTGCGAGACACGTGCGAAACAGGTGCGAGACGCATACACTTTATATACCCTTCATCTAGGGCTATTCTACCCTTCATCCTTAAGTCTTGTCTTAAATGTGTCAAGAGGTTCTTTCGAAAGTCGAAAGGTTAGCTAACATGTTTGATCTTCCGGCTGAAAAGGCATCGAGTGGTTGCGCTGGGTGTTGAAATAGGCACTGATGAAACACCAGGAGCCATCTCCTTCAAAAAAGGGGATGGCACCATGGCTTGTATTGTTTGTCTATAAAACCGTTGTGCGGTAATGGAAGTCTCAATCTTCGCACCAGATAAAGACTTCGGCGTAGAATTCTTTATCGTCATGGCGATATTCAACGGACTGAACAGTACCACGAACGCCCGACCAACATTGTGCGGATTGCCAAATAGCCACTAACTCCTCTTTCTTGAGAATTTCGAGAACATTAAACCATTCGTTGATTCGAGGAACAAATGGCAGATCAGTCCAATATTCGGTGTCGTTGGCTTCTGTTGAAAATATAAGTTTTGTTTTCACTACATCTCTTTTTAAAACTGTGACAAAACCATTGCATAAATGGAAATCCGGAAAACATAAATAACCGGAGATATAAATACCACTTCCTCATTTTTTAATACCGTCCGGTTACCTGCAAATACGTAACAAATTTTACTTTGTAACTGGCACGGGCATCGGTCAACTGATCGTTGGCCTGCTGAAGCATGGCCTGGGCTTCGAGCATATCTGAAATGTTGACGATGCCTCCTTTGTAGTTGTTGCTGTTGATCCGAAGGTTCTCTTCGGCCTGCTTGATAGTTTTCTTCGCGACTTCAATTTGCTTATAGGCTTCATCCAGATCGTTCCATGTTTTTTGAATCTGTATCACCAGAAGTTCTGAATTGTTGCGACTGCTATTGCGAGCCATCTGCTCCTTCGCCTTCCGCTCCTTCATGGTGTGCGAGGCGCTCCACCAATCGGAGATCGGGATTTTTACAGATGCAAAGGCCATCGCATTGGATATGCCTTTATCCATATAATCGTAGTATAAAGCACCTGCCCCGACACCTACTTCGGGCATGTACTCGCCGATCGTTAGTTTCGTTTGCAGCTCTTCGGCTTTTACGCTTTGCTGCAAGAGTTTATATTCCTCACGTGATGACAAAACCTGATTGGCATCTACATAAACGGCATATGGCGCTTGCGTAATGGTAAGCGTATCGCTTAAAACAGTGGTCGAATCATAAGGTACGCCCACGTATTGGCTAAAGGCTATCGTTGCCAGCTTAATTCTATTTTCGAGTTTAAGCCGGTTGACCTGCAACTCGCTTTGTTTGATAGCGACTTTCATCACATCGTTCCGGTTAATCAGTCCCGCCTGATAGGAGTTATTTGCCTGCCTGTAAATGGTATCGAGCAGTAATTCAACTGAATGCAGAGTCTTCATCTTTTCGTGAAGTGAAACAATTTGCCAATACTGTTCCTCGGTTTTTAGTGCGACTTCGTTCTTCGATAAGACAAGTCGGCTGTTGTTTACATTAACGCTCAGTTGTGCTAGCTTGTTACCGGTGACGATGCGCCCCCCTGCAAAAACAGGCTGTACGGCTGTAAGCGTACCCATGTTCACTTTGTCGATTAATGAAAGGTTGATACCGGGGAAGAAAGCAAATTGGGTCGCAGTAGCCAGGTTGGCTATATTTCCATCATAAACAGGGAGGTTGCCTCCCGGCATATTAAACTTAACCAGCGGGTCGTTGAAACGGAAAGCCATTCCCGTAGCACTTACCTTTGGGAAGTAATTGGTAAATGCTGATTTCTTCACTTCTTTTGAGGCTTCGATCTCCAGATTACTGTTTCTGACCATGACGTTATTCTGCAAGGCAAGTGTTTTGCACTGTTCGAGAGAATACCGGTTTTGTGCCGAAGCGATTGTACTAAATCCAAGCATGAAAATAGTGATCATGATGGCTGGTTTCAGATTTACATCACTTTTTAATGTCTTATGATGTATCGGTTTCCTTTTTTTATCCACACCTCTGAAAATAAGCCAATAAGCTACGGGCAAAATAAGTACCAATAATACCATGGATGTTAATGTACCAAAACAAATAACCGTTCCCATGGGTCCCCAAAGTGCACTCTTGCTGATGATCATTGGAATTACACCCATTGAGGCAGCTGCCGAGGTAAGGAAAATGGGACGCATCCGTCGCTTACCGGCTTCTTTGGCTGCTTCCAGTATTGTTTTCTTATATTTAAAACGAAGTTCTTCTGCATAATCGAGCATAATGATACCGTTTCGCACCAGAATACCGATCAGACTGACCACACCCAGAATTGCCGTGATGCCTAATTCAAGTCGTAAAAGCAATACCCCGATAGCAGCTCCCAATATGCTTAAACTTGCCGACGACAGGACCAACAACGCCAGATTAATTCGTTTAAAATGAAATACAAGTATTAAGAAAATAATAAAGATACTCATCACCAATCCACCTAAAATCTGTGGTAGATTTTCATTATCAGATTCATAGGCTCCACCATAACTAATACTCGTTCCTTTCGGTAGATTATACTTCTCTGCTTCTTTTTTCACTTCCGAAAAAACATTATTAGTATTTACTCCCCGAACCACATCGGCATATACACTGATGGTTCTGACACCATTACGGCGAACGATCTGCCCTATATTCCAATCTGGATTTACTTTCGCTATCTGGCGTAATGGCACCGATACTCCGGGGATAAAGGAATGAATATACTCGTTTTCAATTTCATTATAATTTACATCGCCTGTCCGTTCGGCCTTCAACTTCACCGTTAAAGGATAATCCTGTTCCCATACGGTCGTCAGTGGAAGACCATCAAAACGCATGGCCAAATTAGTAGCCACGGTAGTTTTGCTAATCCCCAAACGGTTGGCTTCAACAGGATCAATATCTACCCGCATTCCGGGAAGCATCTCTTCGAAATTAGTTCTTACCCATACCAGACCTTTTACTTTCCTCATTCGCTTTGTCAACGAATCGGCAGCTAGTTTTAAATTTGGAATACTATCACCCGATACTCTTACTTCGATAGGAGCCGTTACCGGCAGATAATCTAATTGTTTGAAACGGATATGCGCATTGGGAAAAATCT
>JAHEYR010000006.1 GCA_023251485.1 Bacteroidales bacterium | reverse complement strand
ACCATATTATATGCGAATGTTACTGCCATTGACCAACAACGTGATTTCGAAATTGAAGCTATGATTAAGTTGGAAAAGGGTGATCCCAATGAAGCCGGTAGTGGCCTGATCTGGGGGAAAGAGGCTTCCAAATTTTATTTCTTCGGCTTCAACCAAAGTGGCTTTCTGACTGTTGCCAAAAACTATCCAAGCTGGACAATTCTCCAGGACTGGGAAAAGCACTATATGCTCAACAAGAAAGAATACAACCTGCTAACCGTGAGAAAGGTGGCTGGCGCTATGTTTTGTTTCATCAATATGAAGCTCTTTTACTCAGGCCCTTATCAACCCTTCTTTGGCACAAAGCTTGGATTCTATGTCGCTCCACAAAGTACCCTGAAGATTAAAGAATTCAGAACCTCATACCTGAAATAGTTTTCTAAAGGTTAGTTCCAATATCTCATCTTAAGATACGATATGATTGCACTGGTGTCCTGACAATATTGAACGGGATCCAATAGATCTTTGGGGTCAATGGAAATATACCTTCCAGGTGTCTTTAACAATTTACACCATGTTTCATTGAGTGTAAAACCCGGTAATTGTGGCAAAGCAGGATTAAACCTCAATAATTCAAAATTCAGAGATGGAACCACATGAACGAATAGGTAATCAGTAGTGCCATATTCATTAGCGCGTACCATCTGATCTGTCAACAAAGTATGACGCATCAACTTATAATAGGGATCTATAAACAACCCTTCAAGATCACAATGCTTCAAGGGAGAGGAAGGATCGTCCAGAAAGGGCTTATACATCTTCATTCTCATCTCGCCTTTCTCGTCATTTACTATCGAACTGTGGGTAAAATACTCAGTATATTTCCATTCCAGTACAAATAGTTTTAGCGATCCATTCTTTAGTTCGCCCAACATAATCGCATCGAGCGAAGTGGTTTGCCCCCCCCTGATTCTACTACGTTCGTTTAGATAGTTCAGATGTCCATTCTCTCCAAATATTACAAATCCTGATTCATTATCATCTTTGCTAATTCTAATGGCTTTATTAACATTGACATCCAGGTTTTGTAAAACAGCAGTAGCTACATCTTCACGCTGCCGCATAAAGAAGAGATGATTTAAACATGCTATCTGAGACGACAAGAGATTTCCAGATGGTTGATTAATGCTATCACAAAAAGCGATAGAATTCTGCGTAAAATAATCAACGACGTCTTCTCTTACGCCAGACCAAAGATTTAACATATGGTCCATTAAAACATAATCATGTGAGGAATTATTATAAATTCCTCCCCCGGGATCTTTAAAATAATTATCACGTAGGGTTATCGCTTTTCTCTTTTGATCTTCTAAGTAACTCATCATTTAGTAATAAAATAGATTCTATCTTTCAACAACACAAACTTAATGGTAACTAAAAAATAGTTTTCTTGATATCTTGAAATCCTACTAATCCTAATGCTTATTATCCATACAATATTACGACTGAAAACCACTAAAATCAAGCAAAATCATACTTATTGTATGAACCCCCCTCTTTTTAGGACGAACCCCCCCCTTTTTCTGGACGAACTGAAAAATACAAATTTGTAAAGTGGTCAAAAAAATGAAGTTTCTTTCCAAAAGACCTTCTTTAAAAAAAATTATGTGCCCCTGTAAAACTTTCAAACCAAAAAGTCGTTATCACTATTAATTACATCTTAAACATTATTGAGTTATGGCTGATGACAACAAAGAAAAATGGACAAATTACCTTGCCATCACAACGGTATTAATTGCAGTATGTGCGACATTATCAACATTTAAAGGCGGTGGATATAGCACGAAATCATTGATGAACCAATCGCTGGCCTCCGATCAATGGGCTTACTATCAATCAAAAGGAATCAAGAGCTATGTTTTTGAAGCACAGTTAGACAATATGACTTTTCAAAAAAGTATTTTAGACCAATCGGGAAAAGGAAAAGTTGCTCAGAACCAGTATCAAGTTCAGATTGATTTACTCAACAAGAAAATCAATAAATACAACGACGAGAAAAAGGAGATCAAAAAGAAGGCTGAGAATTTCGAAAAGGTAAGAGATGATTGCAAAGTGCATTCCAGTGCTTTTGGTATAGCCGTCATCTTTCTTCAGGTTTCAATTCTTTTATCCTCTATTTCGGCTTTGACAAAACGTAAGTATATCTGGATTCTCAGTCTCTTTGTTGGGGTAGCCGGTATTATTTACTTCTTTGATGGATTCTTTCTGTTCTTTTAAAAAGAACGACGATCATTACAACATACAATTTCTGGGGTGATGCTATTATTTGATATCATCATCCCAGATAATATGTTTGTATATATGTTTCGTTTTATCCAACTCAATCGAAGTGATTCAATTGCAAGCTCCGCAACAGATGTCCTTACCTAATTTATCCATTTGAATCGTGCTGTGTTCTATCCCAAACTGATCGTGCAGCCCATTGACCACCTGATCTAATAATTCATCGCTTGCCGTATTATCGACAACCAGATGAGCTGTAAGCGCTATCTCGGTCGTACTAAGACCCCATACATGCAAATCGTGAATAGATTCTACACCCTGTTGTCCAGAGAGATAAGCATGTACTTTTTCAATATCTATTTGTTTTGGGACGCCATCAAGCGCCAGATTAACAGCTTCTATTAATAACTGAATAGAGCTATACGTGATAACCACTACAATCAAAATACTTGCCACTGAATCTACCCAGTAGTAGTTAGTATAAAGCATAATAACACCCGCCACAACGACTCCGGCAGAGACTAAGGCATCGGCGACAAAGTGAAGAAAGGTACTCTTGATATTAATGTCGTGTCCTTTATCCTTCACAAATAACCATGCTGTAAATCCATTAATAAAAATTCCAATAGTTGCAACAATGATTACATTACTACTATAAATGGCGACCGCACCTTTCATCCGGTTAATAGCTTCCCAGCCAATAAATACAGCAGCCACCAATATAATCAATGTATTAAAGAGGGCAATTAAGATGGTCGATCGCTTCAGTCCATATGTGAATTTGTAAGTTGGTTTTGTCTTAGCGAGATAAATAGCGATCCACGAAAATACCAAGGCGATTACATCACCAAAATTATGTCCTGCATCAGCAAGAAGTGCTAACGAATTCGACAGGTAGCCATAAGTTACTTCTGCAACAATAAAAACAATATTGATGAGAATGCCTATCTTAAAAGCTCTACTCAGGCTTTGTTCCCGGTGCTCATGATGGTGATGATGATGGTGATGAGTCATTCTTTTGTAGATTGTAGTGAAAGAGACTAATCTTATTAACAGATTAGCCTCTTTCGTGTTTGATTAGTGACGATAATTAACAAAACAGAAATCTTAACAACTCATGTCGCCCGCATTTTTATTGCCGGTCAAAATAGTGTAAGCCCCTTTAATAACCACTTTGCTTTTTTTCTTATCAAAATTCACCGGTAAGATAACTTCAGAATATCCATTATCGGTTACACCACGTTTCACTTGCACCATCTTATACTCCGTGACTTGTTTACCATTCTCAGTCTTAACACGATCGTAAATAAAGACATAGTCTTTCCCATCATACTGAACGATAGCCTCTGAAGGCAAGGCGGTGACCATATTATCTGTAGTCTCCACATTAGCGGTGACATAGATTCCCGGGATCAAACGTGCCGAAGGATTGGTGATGCTACCATAAACTTTTACCGTTTTATCAGTATTCAAAATTTTTCCTACCTGATATATTTTAGCCTGATATTGATCCTTCCCTTCATCTGATAGTCCGAACCGTAGCTGTTGCCCGATAGAAATCTCATGAATATCTTTCTCAAAAACAGTCAGTTCAACCGTCAGATGTGAGGTATTCACGATCTCAAAAAGCACATCGGTTGGTGCCACATACTTTCCTATATTGACGTTCACTTGTTTAACATAACCATCAATAGGTGAAAGAACCGGAATAGCACGCATAATCTTATTCTCAGATATTTTCGCAGGATCAATGCCAATGAGTGCAAGTTTTTGAGTCAGCGCACTTACCTTGGTCTTCAACTGTTTATACTCCGCTGTAATCTGTTGGAAGCTCTTAACGGATGAAATCTTCTCTTTGTTAAGATCTTTCTGTCGATTATAATCAGCCTCTATATATTCCAGTTGACTTCGACTTTCAAGAAAACTCTGTTGCAACTCAATAAACTCAGGGTTCTCAATCATCGCTAATACCTGATTTCTCTTCACAGGACTTCCCTGCAGTAGACTGGTACTCTTGATAAACCCACCCAACGGAGCACTAATAGTAGCAATGTTTTGAGGAGGTGTAGAGATCACTCCATTAATTTTAATCAGGTTACTTAGGGTTCGCATCTCAACACTGCCCATCTCAATTCCTGCCATCTTAGCCTGATCAGCAGTAAGTTCGGCAACATCATTGGCCAGTATCTCTTTCTCTTTTGTTGCGGTATCATTGTCAGTTCTGCTTCCACACGAACTCAATAAAAGAGCCCCCCCGAATATGATTCCCAAAAACAATACCGAAAATTTTAATCTTAAGTAACGACCTGATAAGCAAAATGGTAATAAAAAATTGCGACCCAAGCTTGACCTTGTTTTATTAGATATTAAATAGTTTCGACTCATGGTTTCTTTGATATTAATTGTTCTTTCCAAGGATGGTTTCGATGGTAATTATTGACTGATTATAATGATGCAACACCTCCAGATAGTTTACTTTGATCTGGATAGCCCTATTCAGGCTCTGGATATAATCGCTATAATCCAATGCCCCGGCCTTATAGCTTGCCGTGGCTTGACTGATAATGAGGGAAGCTTGTGGATTGGCTGATTGCTCATAATAATTTAAGCTGCTTTCATCTTTCTGATACTCGCTCTTAGCACGCGCCAGCTGAGTGATCAACTCTTGTCGTGCAGCCTCAGCATCTGTTTGAGCTTTTAGTTTATTAAGACTGGCAGCTTTTATGCGAGCCGCTTGTGGACCAAACCAAAGAGGTATGGCAATGCCTGCCTGAACTCCTGTAAATCGATCAGATGCTGTAAGCGTTCTGATGACTCCATTTTCATTCTGTTCACCCTTTATCGACTGATTGAAATACCCAACTTTCAGATCGGGCATCAACTTTGATCGTTCCAACTTGGTTTCGATGGCAGCTACCTCCACTTTGTGCTGTTCCAAAGCAAGTGATGGATTATTTAACAAAGCCGTCTGTAAAGAGATTGCCTGATTAGCAGTGTCTTTTTTTGTAGCTTCCAACCATGATTTATTTTGATCCATACCATAGAATGCAGCATTCTTAAGCCGATAGTCAACACCCAACGGACTAAAACTATTACGCGTCAATATAGTGTCTGCAATTCTAACAGGCTGCTTACAATTCAGAATATGTTGAAGCACTATCGTTGTGGTTTCAATATCGGCACGGTTCTGTCGAATACTGTTTCTTACCTCATCACGTTGCGACTCGGCAGTAATCTTCTCCAACAGATTAGTCTCTCCGGCAGCTTCTCTTTTAGTTGCAGCCAAAGTAAATGCAGTGAGAATACTATCCTGATAACATAGCAAACGATGTCGCGAATACAGAAAAATCAACTGGTTATACGTCATCTTCACAGCATGAATCACCTCATTTTTAGTTACAGCCAAGCCCAATTCACTACTTTTGACAGAAGCCCTGGCTAGTTTTGATTGATTTGCATAGACTGTGGGAAATGAAAAAGACTGAGAGATCGAGATATTATCATCTTTCTGCGCAGAATTTAGATGTCCATATTCAAAATCAATAGCCGTCTTTTCGATATCCCATGCTGTACGTTTCAATACACGTTGTATTTCAACCTGATAAGCAGCCGATTTAATCAAATTGCTACTATCATTCACCTGCTGTATGGCCTGTTGTAGTGTAAGAACCCGGGGATGATCAACAGGCTGGATATATCGTTGTTGCGCTAAAGCCTTTTCGCTGAATACGCCACCTGCTAATCCAACCATTATCAAGACCAATAGTATGGGTGATATAAAACCTCCTTTTCCTCTTTCCTTTTCACTCTCAGAAAGAGTAGCTTCATCTTCTGTCACATCGTCATCATCCCTTCTCTTTCTCGAGAAAATGATGTATAGAACAGGCAACACTAACAAAGTAAGCAACGTTGAAGTCATCAGACCACCTATTACAACTGTCGCTAATGGCTTCTGAACTTCAGCACCGGCAGAACTGGATAATGCCATCGGAAGAAAGCCCAACGAGGCAACAGCAGCTGTGATGATAACAGGACGAAGGCGTGTATGCAAACCTTTTCGAACTCTCTCTTCCGGATCCTTTATATTCTCTTCCTTCTCGAGTCGGTTAAATTCGGCGATCAATACAATCCCATTTAGCACCGCCACTCCAAAGAGTGCAATAAAACCGACACCCGCAGAGATACTGAAATGCATACTACGAATCCAAAGTGCAAACACTCCTCCTACTGCTGCTAATGGCACAGCCGAATAGATCAATAACGATTGTCGAACCGAATGAAAGGTAAAAAACAGCAATACAAAGATGAGCAACAGTGCAACCGGTACTGCAACAGCCAATCGTTCCTTCGCAGCAACCAGATTTTCAAACTGTCCACCATAGGTTATATAATATCCAGCAGGCAGTCGAAGAGACTTTTCAATCTTCTTTTGCACCTCAGCTACCACCGACTGTACATCTCGTCCGCGAACATTAAAACCAATAGTAATACGGCGTTTAGTGTCTTCGCGAGAGATCTGGGCAGGTCCCTCTTTAATTTCAATAGATGCCACCTGATCCAGGCTGATCTGGCCGCCAGAAGGCAACGGGATAAAGATATTCTTTACATTATCAAGGTTCTTCCGAAACTCATCCTCCAGTCGTACTACCAGGTCGAAACGTTTCTCTTCTTCAAAGATAACACCAGCGGTAGTACCGGCAAAGGCTGTTCGCAATACTCTGTTGATTTCCGAAATATTCAGTCCATATTGTGCAATCCGGTCGCGATTATAGGCTATCTGGATCTGTGGCAAGCCTGTGACCTTTTCCACATTGATATCTTCGATACCCTTGATTTGTTTGATCACCTGATCCACTTTGTCGGCATTCGAGGCCAACAGATCAAGGTTATCGCCAAAAATTTTAACGGCTACATCTTGTTTGGAACCTGTCATCAGCTCATTAAACCGCATCTGGATGGGCTGTTGAAACTCAAACTTCACACCGGCAAGCACAGAGAGCTTCTCTTCCATTTTCAACATCATTTCTTCGCGTGTCTTTGCTGAGGTCCATTCACTTTTCGGCTTCATGCTGATGATATAGTCGCCGGTTTCCATGGGCGTTGGATCAGTCGGAATCTCACCGGCACCAATTTTACAGATAGCCTGTTTCACCTCCGGGAAATTAGCAATTAATATTTTATTAGCCTTTTCGACCGTTTCTATGGTATTTGATAGCGAACTTCCCTGTAGCGTAATGATACCGGCAGCCAAATCGCCTTCTTCCAGATCGGGAATAAATTCGCCTCCCAACCTCATGAATACCAATACGGCCGACAACAATAGCAATATAGAAAGCCCAACGATGAGTCCTTTCTTTCGTAAAGAGAAATCAAGAATTGGATGAAAGCCTCGCTGAATCCTTGTCATGAGACGATCGGAGAAGGTCACTTTATGGATCGTGCTTTTACTAAGGAATAGAGCAGAAGCCACCGGGACCCAGGTAAGCGAAAGGATGATCGCACCGATAATAGCAAAACTAACCACCTCGGCCATAGGTCTGAACATCTTTCCTTCGATACCCACCAACGATAAAATAGGTAGATAAACAATCAAAATGATGATCTGTCCAAAAGTAGCTGATCCCATCATTCGTCGGGCAGAGCTAAGCACTTCCCCATCCATTTGCTGAGCAGTAAGTCGCGCAATTCCGGTGTGGTGCGTTTTACTCATCGTTATTCGATGCACCACACTCTCCACAATGATCACGGCACCATCAACAATGAGTCCGAAGTCGATAGCACCCAGGCTCATCAGATTTCCTGAAACACCGAAAAGATTCATCAGCGAGAGAGCGAAAAGCATGGAGAGTGGAATAACAGACGCCACAATTAAACCGGCCCTCAGATTTCCTAGAAGCAAGACCAGCACAAATATGACGATTAATCCTCCAACAAGCAGGTTTTCAGAAACCGTATGAATAGCACGACTGACGAGGTCTGTACGATCCAGATATGGCTTGATGGTTATTCCTTCGGGCAAGCCTTTTTGAATAACCTCTATTCTTTTTTTCACATTTCGAATGACTTGAGAGGCATTAGCGCCCTTCAACATCATCACCACACCGCCAACAGCCTCACCGGTAGTATCGGCGACAAAAGCGCCATAGCGTGGGGCGTTCCCATTACGAACAGTCGCCACATCTCTGATCAGTAACGGCAAACCTTCACGGGTATTCTTTACAACAATCTTGTTGATATCGTCGATACTGGCTGCTAGTCCAATTCCTCTAATAAAATAGGCATTAGGCTTTTTATCGATATAAGCGCCCCCTGTATTCTCGTTGTTCTTCTGTAGAGCCTCAATAATCTCAGTAATAGAGATATTCAGACTCCTGATTTTTTCAGGATTGATGGCTACTTCATATTGCTTGAGAAAGCCTCCGTAACTATTTACATCAGCAACACCTTCTGTGCCAAGCATCTCTCTACGTACAATCCAATCTTGTATGGTACGTAGATCCATGGCTGAATACTTCTTTTCGAAGCCGGGAGCCTTGTGAAGGGTATACTGATAAATCTCACCCAGTCCCGATGAAACAGGCGCCAGTTCAGGTTTACCCAGTCCTTCAGGAATCTGGTCCTCGGCTTCTTTGAGCCGCTCACCCACTAATTGACGAGCCTTATAGATGTCCACTTCATCTTTGAATACGATCGTCACCACCGATAGCCCTAATCGCGAAATAGAACGCAACTCAATAACATCAGGGATATTGGCCACCGAAACTTCGATGGGAGTAGTAATAAATCGTTCAACCTCCTGTACCGCCAGTGTTGGCGATATGGAAATAACCTGCACCTGGTTATTTGTAATATCCGGTACAGCATCAACCGGAAGCTTTGTAAGTGAATATACACCTACAGCCATCAGCGCCACAATAAATAGCCCGACAAGCACTTTGTTTTTTAATGATAATTCAATTATTTTATCAATCATCCTTTAGTAACTTATTGTAGATAAAACAAGTAAAACTATTTGAAAGTCTCAAAGAATCAAAACATTATTCCAGGACTCTATTTTCTATAATACCATCTGTCCGGTCATATTCTAATACAAAGGATTATATCCGTATACAGGATATTCATCAGATATTGTATTAAGAATCCGACTTAGTTAATTACAGAAAGAAAAAAGGATTACGCTAACTTAGGCGGTTGCCAGATATGATTAAAATAGGTTGAAACCCGCTCTTGATAAAAAGGGACTACCTTAAATTCTATTGTAGAAAGAGGATTAGCTTCAAACATATAATAAGTAAGTTCTACCGTAACACTGCAACACGAGCAGACACAAAACGGAGAGCATGAATCACCATGGTTGTTATGATGCTGAGCTGTCTGCCCGGTTTCTATTGCATGATCAGTCTTTGTATAACTCTGAATATCATCTACACATGGTAACGAAACCATGAATAAAATATAGATGCTCATGAGTATAGAAAAGATTTTCATGCATCAAATTTACAGGATTTTATTTCTATACACTAATTTTTCAGGGGTTAATTTTAAATTTCACAACATGAAAAGACTGTTCAATTCTCTTTTTAGCAACAAAGAAAGAAATTTAAACAGCTTTCAAAATCGAAAGACTCGCTGACCAATTTTACTCATTTTATAAATTATGTTAATCTTATATATTTCCCAGTGAAAATATTATATCTAATTTCAGCTGTATCATCAATACTAAAACACAGACAATTAGATTTAAAGGGGCTTTCAGCCAACTAATATCATAAAATTTCTCTATGATCTGTTGAACACTCTTCACTGCAATCGGTTGATAAGGGAGCATCAAAATGAGAACATTTACATTGATTTTGATGTACCTTTGCACCAAAATTTTTGAATCATGCGCGATAGATATGATTTTCTTGTCATTGGCTCCGGTATTGCCGGATTAAGCTATGCCTTGAAAGTAGCACCTTACGGAAAGGTTTGCATTGTCAGTAAAGATAAAATTGAGAATACTGCGACGAAATATGCACAGGGTGGAATAGCTACCGTAATGTATACTCCCGACACTTATGAGAAACACATCAACGATACACTTATTGCAGGCGATGGTTTATGCGACGAAAAGATTGTCCGCATAACGATTACCGAGTCAACCGATAGAGTAAAAGAGTTGATTCAATGGGGCGTTGACTTCGACAAAACAGAATCAGGGAAATATGATCTGGGCAAAGAAGGTGGGCATTCTGAATTCCGCGTATTACACCATAAAGACCAAACCGGTCTGGAGATTGAAAGAACACTGATCAAGCAAGTTCGTAAGCATCCAAATATCGAAGTACTTGAGAACCATTTTGCCATAGATATTATCACACAACATCATCTCGGTATTGAAGTAAACCGTAGAACCAAAGATATTTGTTGTTACGGTGCCTATGTATTGAATAAAGACACCCAGGACATCCATACTATTTTAGCAAAGACCACGCTCATTGCAACCGGTGGAGCCGGAAATGTATATTCAACCACCACCAGTCCGGCCATCGCTACCGGCGATGGTATCGCAATGGTCTATCGTGCGAAGGGACAGATCACAGGAATGGAGTTCATGCAATTCCACCCCACCTCACTCTACAATCCTTCAGAGCATCCTTCTTTCCTCATCTCTGAAGCTGTTCGTGGATTTGGAGGCATCCTTAAAACCCAAAAGGGCGAAGAGTTCATGCATAAATATGATACCCGTCTCTCGCTTGCCCCCCGTGATATAGTAGCCCGTGCTATGGACAATGAGTTAAAAATGAGCGGAGACGACTTTCTATATCTCGATTGCCGTCATCTCGACAAAGAAGATCTGCTTAACCATTTTCCAACCATCTATGCCAAATGCTTGAGTATAGGTATAGATATCCGTAAAGATATGATCCCCGTGGTTCCCGCAGCACACTATACGTGTGGAGGGATCAAGGTTGATGAGTTTGCACAAAGCTCCATAAAGAATCTCTATGCCACCGGAGAATGTGCTTCAACAGGACTACATGGTGCCAACCGTTTAGCATCAAATTCACTGCTTGAGGCATTAGTATTCTCTAATCGTGCTTCACAACACGCTGTTGCAAAAATCAATAGCATCGATATCTGCGAAGCGATACCGGATTGGGATGCAGAAGGCATGGTATTAAATGAAGAAATGGTTTTGGTTACCCAGAGTTTAAAAGAGTTGCAAGCGATTATGTCGAATTACGTTGGTATTGTTCGTTCCAACCTCCGTCTGCAAAGAGCGTTCGACCGTTCAGAGATTCTCTATCAGGAAACCGAAGCGTTGTATGATCGAAGCATTCTTACTGTTAAGATTTGTGAACTTCGCAACTTAATACTCGTATCTTATCTCATTATTCTGAATGCCATTGATCGAAAAGAAAGTATAGGTCTCCATTTTTCACTCGATTATCCAAGGGCTATTGGGAATATTCATTAGTCAATTTATATTATAGTTTAAAGTCATGGCACTTATTAAAACCGTTAATAAACAAACTCCCCAATTCGGGAACGATTGTTTTCTTGCCGACACTGCAACCGTCATTGGCGATGTAGTGATGGGCGATCAATGTAGCATCTGGTTTAACGCAGTTGTCCGGGGCGATGTACATTACATCCGCATGGGCAACAAAGTCAACGTTCAGGACGGAGCCATCGTTCACTGTACCTATCAAAAATGGCCTGTGAATATTGGAAGTAATGTTTCGATAGCCCACAACGTAATCATTCATGGATGCACCATTCACGACAATGTACTTATTGGTATGGGTGCGATTGTGATGGATGGCGTGATTATTCACAGCAATTCAATGGTTGCTGCCGGTTCAGTTGTACTCGAAGGAACTGTCATTGAATCAGGATCACTTTATGCCGGTGTTCCGGCCCGCAAGATCAAAGATCTCGACCTCGCCTTGATCGAAGGACAAGTCCTCCGTATAGCCGATGCCTATCCTAAATATGCATCATGGTATAAAGAGGAGGAATAAGGAATTAAGCGAAATAGGTTGTATTTGGATGTATGGCGGTTTGATATTAAATACGCCTTTACGTAGTGCTTGAATAATTGACACCCAATCGCTTTTTTGATTTATTAGTTGGCTTATGAGCCAATCATGAGCCCAACATGAGCCAATTATGAGCCAATGCAATAAAGTTACAATTCAGTATATAAAGTAATTAGATTTTTTTTTACTTGATGCAACCATGATGCAATTATGATGCAACATGATGCAACATGATGCAACTAAAAAGATAAAATATAGACGGCGCGAGAACTGTCTGTGCCCTAAATAAAGTTGACTAAACAATTGATTCAGAACACCTAATTCTTATAAAACACCGTTCTGATATTATTAAAGAACCGTTCAATCAATCGCTTATCGGCAGTAATGATTTCAGCCTGAGCTGTCATTCCCAACCGGGGCTTTATCACCTTCCCAAAGTTTGTCTTTAATCCATTCTTAAACTCTACCTTCGACATAAAGATACTATCATTGGTGGGTACCTCCGAAATATAAGAGATCGTTCCATTTACCATTCCGAACTCCTGATACGGGTAAGCAGAAAACTTCAGGTTTACCCGTTGCCCTTTTCTGATCTTACCAAACGAATACTGCGATATATTCATCTCTCCATAATAATTGGTAGTAGAAGGTGCTATGTAAAACACCTCCTGGCCTGTCTTAATAGTTTGGTTTTCTTGTAAAAAGGTTGAAAAGAGTAGTGTTCCATCAATCGGTGCAATCAGCAGGTATTTCGACTTCCAGTTTTCTATTTCACTACGTAGTGTATTCAGTGACTGGGCAAAGCTTAGTTTCTGATCGCTGATCTGCTTATCCAGCTCCATCTTCTCTCTTTGTTTTGCCATAAGTGACGACTGCATATTAATGATGGAGGCATCCATCTGTTTTAATGAACTCTTCTTGGCCAGAAACTTACTCTCTTCTCTCTTATAGTCGATCGGAGCAATGACTTTTTGAACGGACAGTTGCTTATTCGATTCAAATTCACTCTTAGCCAGTTCAAAGTCCTGCTCCATCAACCCTTTCTGATCTATCAGGTTTTGCTGTTGGTTACTAAGAAATTGTTCCTCTTTAACCAACATGGTCTGTTTCTGAATATAAAACCCATTCGTTAAATATGCCTTTAATTGAATGTATGCATTATCGAAGGATTGGAAAGCCGGTTGGATCTCTCCCAGATGGGTATAGTTTCTATCGTTAAACTTTACCAGTGTCACAAAGTCATTGCCATCTAATGTCTTTTGTAATCCATCCAACGCTTTCGACAAGTCAATCACCTCTTCATGGCTTGCTATACTCTCCAACCATGCCAATATATCGTCCTTGTGAACCACCATCTGTTCTTTGGCAACCAGCTTGATGAGTTTACCGGTTATCTTTGCATTGATCGCCTTAGGGCTATTGATGGACACCAGCCTTACCGATGCATTAACCACATCAGGGTATTTTATCAGCCATGAGAGAAACAAAACAAGCAACAGGATAAAGAAGAAGACGGAGATACCCCAACGGATAAGCCAGTGAGGTGGTCTGCTTATGATCTCCTGCACCTCTTCACTTCGGGTGTCCAAAAGATTGGAAATGGATATCTTATTTTCAGGCATTGTTTTATCTTTTTTCTGCTTCATTTAATTTGCAGTTGTACTACTGTCCCAATTCCAGTTGATTCTTTACCAACTGGTAATATTCTCCCTTCTGAGCCGTTAACTCATGGTGTGAGCCCAATTCAACCACTTCTCCTTTATCCAGAACAATAATCTGATCTGCATTCTTCACCGTACTCAGCCGATGGGCTACAATCACGACTGTCCGTCCTTTAAAGAAATCATTCAGGTTCTCCATGATAATTAGTTCATTATTTGCATCCAGTGCATTGGTGGCTTCATCAAAGAAAATGTATTCGGGGTTCTTGTATACTGCACGGGCAATCAATATCCGTTGCTTCTGACCCTGACTGATGCCGTTTCCTTCCGATCCTATTTTTGTGTTTAAGCCCAGGGGTAATGATTCTATAAACTCCTGAATATTGGCTACTTTCGTGGCATGCAGCAACCGGTTCATATCAATGCGTTCCTCTCCAACGGCAATGTTCTTGGCTATGCTATCCGAAAAGATAAATCCCTCCTGCATCACCACCCCGCACAGGCTACGCCAATACCGGTTACTAACCACCGACAGCGAGGTCTCTCCAATACGAATCTCTCCTTTGGCAGGGGGATAGAACTTTAGCAGTAGCTTGAGCAGAGTAGTCTTTCCACTACCGCTCATCCCTACGATGGCGGTTGTCCTTCCTTGCGGTATCTGTAGATTGATCTGCTTTAACACAGGCTCTTGTCCTGCTCCCGGATATTGAAAGCTTACGTTTTGCAAGGTAAGGTCTTTGTGTTCGGGCAGCTGATCCAGAAATGTTTTATCCAAGGGTTCTTCATCATCCATTCCATGGATTTCATTTAACCGCTCTAAGCTGATCTTGGCATCCTGAATGCTTTGTGTTAAGCCTATGAGCTGTTCTACGGGACTGTTTAGCTGTCCGATGATATATTGCATGGCCATCATGCCACCAAGGGTTAGCTGTCCATTAATAACGGACTGGGCGGCCAGGAAGGTGATGAAGACATTCTTCCCTTCGTTCAGAAAGAAGGCACCTATCTGTTGGTACTGGCTTAATGCCAATCCTTTGATGCTTAGTTTAAATAGGCGGGCTTGTATGCGTTCCCATTCCCAACGTTTTTGTTTCTCGCAATTATTCATCTTGATCTCCTGCATACCGCTGATGAGCTGTATCAGTGAGCTCTGGTTCCTTGAGGCTACATCAAAGCGTTTAAAATCCAGTTTTCGTCGTTGTTTCAGGAACAGGACAATCCAGGCTACATAGGCTATGCTACCTATCAGAAAGACACCAAATATGGTCATATTGTAATTGGCCAGCACCACACCAAATACTACCAAGTTAAATAATGAAAACATTGTATTCAGGGCTGTACCGGTTAAGAACGACTGGATCCGTTGATGATCACCAATGCGCTGCATGATATCGCCAAAATTCTTGGTATCGAAGAAGGAGACGGGCAACCGCATCAGTTTGATTAAGAAGTCCGAAAGGATGGAGATATTGATCCGGGTACTGATATGGAGCATGATCCAGCTTCGGATAAAGTCGACCATCGTTCTTCCGGCGATCAGCATTAATTGGGCAATCAACACGATGTAAACAAAACTGATGTTGCGGGTATTGATTCCTATATCTATTACCGACTGGGTTAGAAAAGGAAAGATGAGTTGCAGTATACTCCCGGCCAGTAATCCTAATGCGAGTTGGGAGATCAGTTTAATATGGCTTAGCAAGTAACGGAGGAGGAGCCCGAATCCCAGTCCTTTTCTCTTTTCGTCTTCTGCTTCATAGAACTTGGGAGTGGGTTCAAGCATGAGGGCGACTCCTTCTTTTTCTCCTTCATGGGCGGTGCTGATCCATCCCCTCTTAAATTCTTCATCGGTAAACTTGATGAATCCTTTTCCCGGATCCGCTACGAATACTTTATCTTTTTTTATCTTATAAACTACAACAAAGTGATTCTGATTCCAATGCACGATGCAGGGTAAGGGCATCTCTTCTTTTAACTTGTCAAAGCCAAATCTGACACCTACGGTTCTGAACCCTATATTTTCTGCAGCTTCACTAATCCCCAACAAGGAAACGCCTTCACGATTGATCTGTGATTGCTTGCGTATTGTCTCAAGTGAATAACCTCGGCCATAGTGCTTTGCAATCATGCGCAGGCAGCTAGGGCCGCAGTCCATTGAGTCGAGTTGTTTATAATATGGAAAGGTTATTCTCATGGTTTTACATGACACAAGTTTGTTTTTCCTATAACCGCTTCATAATTCGATGGAGATGGGCACAAATATTGACATAAACAAAGATTACAAGGTTCTTCATCTCTGATTCTACGCCATGCAGTATTTATATCCATTTCATTATAAATACTTTTCAAAACAGAATCATTATATATATTGCCAATTACCTCTGTATTTGTACTTGCCTTAACAGAACCGTTTGGAAAAATATATAATTTACCAAAAAAATTAGAATTGAGTTTTTGATTGCAAAATATTGTTCTTTGCGCTACAATTTCAGAAAAGATATCTGTTTTCTCTAAAAAAACATTCTCCTGAAAAAAAGCTAAGTTTGCGTCTGTATAGAAAGGGATTATATGATATTCTCTTATCTTAAATTCTTCAACCCACTTTTCTACCATATTATAATGAAGTTCGTTTTCCACAAAAAAATGAAACCCCACATTATTCTTCATTTTCAACACAATCATTTGATTTGCAAATTCTCTTTCATTTACCGGAAAATTTACGATAACGCTTATCTTTGAAACATCGTCTATTTTAAAAAACAGGCCATTTTCTTTTATCTGTTTAAAGTGCAACCAATAATGCAAACGACTCTTATATTCTTCTGTTATTTCATGTAATTCTTTCCAAAAAGGGTATGCAGATATATCGCCTCCCAGTAGATTAATCTCCCCTATTGGCGCATGTCCTATTTGATAAAATATGTTTTTAATTTCTTTTGGCGATAGTATAACATCATCGTTAGAACGAGTACATGATATTGCTTGTTTATAGTAATCATTACAATATGGACAATTTATATTGCATTTTCCATTTATGTAAATATTTATCTCAGTTAAATAATTCATTAACCCTACGCCTATAGACATTTCTCCGTCTGCTTTTAAACGATCTATATCTCTCTGTAAGTTAAGTATTGGAACTAATTTTATAGGTTTAGGTGCACCTTCAATAACATCGAGAACATTTCCAATACGTTTATTAATTAAAGTTAGAATAAATTCATTGCATTCCGAGTCTTGAATATATTTTGTGTCTAATAAAACAACACCTAAATTTAATTTATCATAGACTTTAATTATTAGTTCTTTACATATTTCTGATTCAAATTCCACATTTTGCCCATCCTGTGTATTGTACAATAATATTTTTTTTTGATTCTCATAAGAAACAAATACATAAGGATAAATAAAAAACCAGTATTTTTTTTGTTGATTTAGCATAATTTATTTTTTTACTTAACTATTACTTCTTCCATAATCCGAAAATAGGCTTCAGGGTTGTGAGCTAAAAAGTTTAACTGAGAATTAACATAAGAATCAAAGTCCTTTTTTGTCAAACACCCATGGCAAGTGGGTTCTTCATCAATGTTCTCTATATTAAAGACACATTGTATGCAACCTTTTTTATTATAACATGACTTACATTGAGAGTCTAATTTCGCATAATATTTGTTGTATTTCTTTGCAATTAAACTGAAATCTAATTTAATTTCGGTATCAGTTATTTCACCCAAGGCAAATTTATGCCCAATTCGTTCACAAGGCAATATTTTCCCATTAACCGTAACATATATTTTTTTTGTGAATGGCAAGCATGTTCCAGTAGGAAAAGTATGCTCTTCTTTTGGCTTTCCATAGAGTAATTCATTATAATCTTTAAAAACAAAATCACTATGTCGAATAAGATACATTAAACAATTTCTAAAGGATCCTGATTTAACAAACATATCTTTTTCTATTTCTGAATAATGTTCTGACTGATATAGACTTTCTTCTGAATTTCGATAGGTCTGCATAAATACTTCTCGTTTATCCGGGCGAATCCCCATATTGTTAAGTTCCCCAATATTAGGTATTTTGTTAAACCTAACTTTAACGAATCGGTATATGCTTTCTACTGTATTTTTATTGTGTAACACAGCATTGAAGTTAACATTGCTCAGAAAATAATTTGGGTAATTATCTCGAATAGCATCTGTATTTCTCAGAATAATTTCAAATTTTGGATTCCCCATTTTATCAATCCGATAAGCATTATTTTCTTTATTTCCATCTAAACTTATTAATAAATGGAAATCGTGTTTTACTAAATATTCAATGTACTTGTGTAATAACAAACCATTTGTTGTCATTGAGAATCTAAATCTTCTATTTTCGCATTTTAATTCATTCTCCACGTAATCAACAATCTTTCGTATAAATTTCATATTCAACAATGGTTCACCACCATAAAAGCTGATAAATATATTCTCATTAGAAGAGATATTTCTAGAGGAATTCCATAGTTTACTCAGGTAATCCAATAAACGAATTGCTTTTTTTTCAGGCAAAACTTTATTTTCCCGGTCGTCATAATCGGAATAGAATTCACCATATCCACAATAAGTGCATTTCAGATTACATGCATCTGTTATTTCAAATGTAACTTGAGGTGTATTTGCCAATAAATATTCAATATATTCTGACGACAAGTTCGTTGTGTTTTTATATTTCATATTTGTTTTGTGTAGTTAAAATACTGTTTTAATATATTTGTTAGATATTCTTTATTCATGTTCTATAGGATTATACGGAAATTTAGCATCTGTTCCTTCCCTTCCATCATCATCTATAATTACCAATGTTTTCCCTAACATTTTTGCAAAAAGAACAGGCTCATTGTTTAAACGGAAATATAATTTGTTTAAATCTTTTCTCTCTATATGCCTATAGTCAAGTTGATAGAATTTGATGGGTTCCTTTTTATTTAACTTTTCGAGTCCGATACAGTCAAAATTATAATAGTGTTGCTGATCGGATACTTTCAGAATTAGCCCTGGTAAACCACCTAATTTCCAGGGGCCATTACCGATGGGGATATCCGATGTAAACCAAGCTTCGTAGTTTCTTCCCCTGAATCGTGTCGTGGCTTTTTGACAACGATATGACAATACTGTATCAAATTCCATCTTAATATTCCATTTGAGTTCAGGGATTAATTCTTCGTGAATATTACTCATAATTAAATTGATCCCAAAATCGGTTACTGTGAATTTACCTTTTGGATAATTTTTAAACACTTCATAACTACACGACCCATATTCAGTTGACCGTGGAAATTTGTTTCCCCCTTCGTTTTTGAGTTGTTCATATTTTTTATTAAATTCCAATACATATTGACTGAAATATTTTGAGATGTTGGAGCCAATCTGCAACGTTTGAATATCACTGCTGATGTTGGTTTTATGTAAGGTATCCTTTATATAGGTTAACTTATACGTGCATTTTAGGTAAGCAGAATCCAAAACCGTGTACTTATCAACTGGAGCATAGTGAGGTGTTTCTTCTGAATATTGGGCTTTACTTTTCAATATTAGAAAAAATAAAAACATTATTAATACAACTATTTTTTTCATGATACTAAATTATTGATTTACATTAACACATAAAGGAGGTTCATTACATATAAAAAGATATATAACACCTGAATTATACATCAATATCCTGTGTTTATTTAATATTTTCATATGTTTTGAACTCTCCTTTTTTCTAAATTATCATTATTTTGTTTATTCTTTCCCGTAACGACCCATTTTCCAACCATCCCAATGGTTTGGGTCCCCCCCACCTGTAGCCCAGGTAGAATTCATATTGGCCTCTTGTCCTCCTGTTGGACATAGACAATAACAAGTATTACCACCAGTAATTGCTTTCATTTCACTAGTGGATAAATTTTTCTTTACTAAAGAATTCAGTTTTAATTTTTTCATTTTTTTATATTATATTTTTATTACCGGTTTTTTATTGATTTTACGCCATTACATCGAGAAATCTGGTTATTGCCCTTGTTGAAAAAAACCAAATCAGCAAGGGCTAAATAGCTCAAATTCGTTTTGCATAAGAAGTGAATTTCATTTCTTGTTTCCATCATTTTTATTTCAGTTTGAGTTTTACTTTCAATAGTATATTGGCAGGGCGAATATCATATACGTTATTGTATGCACTGATATCCGTATAGTATACTGTTAAATAATGCTTTGTGTTGAAAATGTTTGTCCAGTCCAATGAAATCCTCATCTTTTTCCAGGTATACCAGGTCCCTAAATCGGTAAATGAGATATATTTATTGCCTTGGGCGGCACTGTTGTAATAATGTTCGTAATTAAGACTCAGATTCAGATCTTTAGGCAGATAGAAGTTGACATTGATATTATTTACAGTCGTACGGATCGAAGGAAATCTTTCACCCTTCTCAATCTTTCCCCAGTTTTCACCCAATGTTCCTTTGTAGGATAAACTGATCCATCGCATGGGCTTCATCACAAGCGAACCGGTGCTACTCCACCCCTCATTCTTATAGTTGATTAATTCGTTCTGCCGAAGTTGTTCAGATGAATAGGTGCCATACATACTTTCCAACGTAAACGTGGCATTCCAAAAGTCAAACCCCTTGCTAATTGTACTACTGATTGAGCGATTTTCAGAAATATTACCTTTCCCAATAGAATAGGTGGTGTTCATGATTCCATTAAAGTCCTGTCCATACAAAACATCCCTTTTCGTATGATTGTATGCTACTGCTATCTTTATAAAAATAGCTGGAAGCAGATCTTTGTAGGATAGGCTAATATTACCTCCATTTGACTTTGCTTTTGATAACTTGTTATTAAAAGCGTTAATGTTTCGGTAGCTTTGCAAGATGTATCCGGGATAGAGGGACTGAATATTGCCTAATTGATTGTTAAAAGAATATTCGTATTCCATGTAAAAGTTACTATTGATGGCGTAATGGATTACAACCCTTGGTTCAAAAAAGAGATAGTCGTTGTTTTGCTTCACTCCCGGTATTTTATTATTCAAACTCAACATCTTATAACTCATCGGAAAGGCCATGTAAAAGGAGAAGTATTCTTTCATATAAAGTATGTCTGGAGAAAAACGTACGTCTGTTTTTAACCAATCCAGGTTGTTCTTCAAACTGTCCGGCGTTTTATGAAGCACATTACCGTTTCCATCAAGTGGACTTAATTCGGAGTTTAAGTTTTGAGATTCAATATTATAGTCGATTCTTGGATTAAATTTGAATTTGCCTATTACCAAAGCAGATAATAATGATAAGCTATTACTTGAATGAAAAGTGTTGAGTCTTACCTGTTGCTCCAACGCGTTGTAAGGATCCCCCCCTGTAAAAATATCGGAATACAGACCGGGATGAAGTGTCAATGTCTCTTGTGTTGTACTGTATCCATTATTCGAGCTAAACGAAATCCCTTGATCCTTCTTATTCTTTTTCACCAGGTTGAAATTATTGGACACAAAGAATGAAGGGTGATATAGACTTTGTTTAATGGTTTGGCTATTGAAAATCTCTCCTGAGCTTTGTTCCCATGATCCTTGAATATTGAAATCGTTATTGAGATAGTATGTCTCTTCATTGATATTATACTGAAGTTGGGTTGATAATCTATTGAGATTCCTCACGGAGTTTAATTTTTCGTCTATTCTGAGGACACTGTCACCCGGCAGATAATAGGAGGAACGGGTAGTGCTTTGCTGGGTTTGTCGATCATTCAAATAGGTAGCATTGAAAGTGAATTGCCTTCCCGATTTGAATTTTATCAGATTATTAATGGTTGTAGCGTTTGAATTATTGAATAAATATCGTTTTTGACTAATTGCAGGAGTAGATGGCATTTGAACATTTACCATATTCCCTTCCGAAATACGATCATTGCCTGTAAACGACCGAAGTTCATTAGATAAATCAACACCGGAATTATTTTCTTTGTACGTGCACATATTCTGCCTTTCTTTCGCAAAATACATACCGGCAAGTTCATTCTCACCCAACAAGGGGCTTGCCCCAATGCCTAATTGAGTCATGATACTGAAAGTCCCCTTGGCTCCATCTTTTAATTTTAAATTAATGGCTGCATCTGAAGACATTTGTGATTTTGCCAGTGCTTTGATAGGTTGGTGATTTTGCAGAACCTGAACCGTGGAGACATCTTTAGCCGTGATATTATTGATTGCAATCCCATAACGACCTTGCAACATGTCTAAATTCTCAATATAAAATTTATTGATTGGCTTCCCATTATACAAAATCTCCCCATTTTCTCTTATAATAATACCGGGCATTTTTCGAAGTACGTCACCAATCACCAGATCCTTTTTGTCAAGAAATGAAGATGTTAAATACTTAATCGTATCATGAGCACCCCATATTTTGGTTGATTTCACCTTCACTTCTCTTAATTGGATTGCTTTTTCTTCTGTTTTAAAGTCAACCGTTTGTGTTTTGGCACGTATCGTTTTGGATTGACTGGCAATATTGAATCCTGAAACTGTAATACACAGGGAGTCTAATTTCCCATTATATGAAAATTCATATCTCCCCTCATCTGAAGTCATGGAATAAGCAAGAATATTGGCTTTCGAAGTTGGTTGTAAAACAACAGGTGCGCTTGAAACGGGTATACCGGCAGGTGTAACTATTCGTCCTTTTATGATAACTTGAGCTTGAATGTAAGTAGTAATGCACATGAATAAACTTAGCAACAACAAGAAGTGATAGGCTTTTATCATTTTTTTATATTTATAAGAAACACTCACCAGTATCATTTAAATATTTATGATACGTATTATTTGTTATGAATATCTTACAATTAATACAGTTATACTATGTGAAATAATAACATCATACATCAATAGGAATATCGAAAAATCTTCTCATAAAATTAATATTTGTAACACTGTTAATTTGACCGATATAGTCTAACGCCCTCTCATTATAAAGAGAAACCCATGTCTGTAAAACTTCGAGCTCTCCTAATCTATCACCAGTAAATCCTTTCTGGACATCAGAGAAAGGCAATGTATATTCAGCAAAATTGTTAAAAGAAAATTCACGATCAATAGCCTTTGAATACATTTTCGCTAAAGACTCAAAATGATCTTTACAAACAACTTGAATAGCTGTTTCCGGAAAGTTATAATGGTTACAAAATAATGACACCCATCCTTTTTTCGTTTTTTTAATAAAAGAAAATAATTGGTCGCTTAAAACAAAAAAGTCTGATTCGATATGAATTATTTTTTGAAAACCATATTTCTGAGAAAGAACATGGGCAAATGTAAAACTCCGCCACCATCCTGGAAAATCAATAATATCTTTACGACCAAGATGATCTTTGAAGTAAATAATATTTACTTCGTACTCCAGAACTGATGGAAGATTATCCGCCGGAAGAACGCCAATATCTTCGTGCAAACATATATCATCTTGCCCATCATTAATCAAGAATACATAATCAACACCTAGTTGTTTTAATTTGGGCATATAATAATATAACCACAGCAAATACCTTTGCTGACTATGAGCAGTTGTTTCTTTATTCAGAAAAGCAGTACAAAATAAAAATGTTTTCATATATTTATAATTTACTAAATGCACTTTGACGTTGCCTAAGAAATGTTTTATATTTCCACCATGTTCCCCAATAATAATGAACGGCATAAGCAGTATCAATTTTATCCTGAATTTCGGATGGAATTACATCATTATTTAAAATTTGTTGTACCTCATTTGAAGATAATGGAGATATTATATTGGATTTTAAAAGAGTCACATCGTTTTTATAATCATAGTTGTTATATACTCTTGTTATCATGAAAGAACCGGTAGATTCTAAAACCATATTATTAGGATGATGAGAATCATAGCTTGATCTCTCAAGTTCATCACAAATAGAATGAAAAAATAGGTGATTAGCCTCTGATGCCATAAAGGCATTACTGATAATGAGCTTTTTATTATGAATTAAACAATGTTCCTCCGGTTCTTCGCCCAAAACACACTGCTTTCCTTCTAATAATGGTTCGATATTTTCCAGACATTCAAAATCAAGGTCAATATAGACTCCACCATGTTTTAACAGAATAAAATAACGTATCGCATCTACCCTCTGAATATTCTCAGGGTAACTGTCATATATCGTTAAAAACGCCGGATAATTTTCTTGAATAAATGTTCGATTCATTGCATCAGTCCACAGTATAAATGTCCAGTCTCGATGATACTCTTTCCATGTATTTGAGAAAATCAGGAAATGTCCAGGAACATCATTATCCTTCCAAGTTTGGTGTATTATCTTAGGGATAGACATTCTAATATGTTTTTATTATTAATCATGGTGTTAATTCTTTTCAGGGCTTTTGCTTTACCGACAGAAGAGATTCTTTTTCCAGCTGTTGGCTCAGCATTCTTATTATATTCCCACCTCCAGCTTCCTAAATGGAAGTGTGTTGCATACTCACCAAAATGACACGAGACATCACTACACCACTTGCTTAAACACTTTCTGCCTTTATTTCTTAGCAAGACAATCTCAGGATACTCGCCTTTTTTCTCGTGATAAATATTTGTTATTAATCCCGGTCCTGTTGTTTCAAGCACATCATTCTCATTAAATATTTGCACATCGCATTTTGTTACCATCCCTTTTAACACATCCAGCCAGAAAGGATGTTCAGGCCTACTCCCAAACATATAATTAGCTATTCGTAAAGAATGATTTAAAGAAAGTAATTTGCACTGTTCTGCTGTTAATGTTTTTTCTTCTCCTAAGACAAGTGAATATTCACATAATGGATCCAGACTTTTCAAACAGCAAATGTCTAAATCCATATAAAAACCACCAACCATATACATAATGATAATTCTAAAAAAATCAACACGCTGAATATTGCAAGTATAGGCCCTATATATTGTAAGTAATTCAGAAAACTCGCTTTTTACAATCTGCTCCATCTGTTCATCGTTGTACAAATAAAATTTCCAATCGGGATGAAGATTAAACATCAACCGGACATACTCTTCATAACGAGAAGGAATCTCACTGGTTTTACAAAGAAGATGTATTATCTTCGGTATCGAGTTCGGGTTATTCATATTCTTCAAAAATCGGGTTATTCATAATGTTATCAAGAATAAAGGAACTATTCGCAATTGAGGAATCACTATCCAATAAATCTTTTATCTTCTGAGAATCTTTTATTGATAGTTCGTCGCTCATCTTAAAAACCAAGTCCCAGTGATCATAATCCCAGGTATTCATACCATGATAAACATATATATACAGATTAGGAACGTTATCGATAATAGCTATCTTTTTACTAGCAAAAAGATAATTTATCACTGCAGTATCTTCACCCATTTTTTGATTTTCATACATTTTCTCTTTAATAACACTTTTTTCACATAGAATACTCCCTTCCCAAAGCCTTTGGTTAGAGAGGTATGCTTTTTGTGTAGTTGTATCAAAAACAATCCATCTCGTCATGATGCTCCCGATTGCTCCGGTTGACTTAATCACTTCAAACTGGTATTCCAACCTGCCTATGTGATACCAGTCATCATCATCCCATTGACATACGAATTGACCAGTAGCATTATTGATTGCAATGTTCCGTAATTCTCCTAAATTAATTTTCGCTGTTTTTTTTACTTTTACTTTTTTTACATTTTTATCGTTTATTTTTAACAACCAATCTGCGGTTAGTGCATCATCATCTTCATATACAATAATTAACTCTTTATTTTCGTAGGTCTGTGTAATAAAACAATTTAAAGCTCTTCGTAAAAGAACAGGCTTTCCACGTGTGACACATAAACAAGAGATTAATGGAGCCGCTGATTTCATAAACTTTGAATTTGATTAAGTTTTTCTTCAACTTTATAGCACAATCTTATGAAGGGATGCTGTTTTTGCAAGTTCAGCTTTTTATGAAAATCAGGAAGAAAGGGTTTGTCCTTCCATGCAAAATAATTCGAATATTTTTCGGAATCATCATCCAAGATCTTTATATATTCTGCCAAATCAATAGGAGAGCTAAAATTTACAACATTAATAAAACAATTTTCGCCCGGAGAAAACTCATCAATGTTTGGTGCTCCAAGATAAATAGGTACTGACCCGGAGATTAATGGTTCATAGAATTTTTCAGTAACATAATCTTTTGCTAGAGAATTTTCGAAAGCCAATGTAAATTTATATTTAGAATAGGTCAATAGTTTTGTGGGTCTGCCATCATCATTCTTTAGTGATTTATTATTATACATTCTCCCATAAGAATGGACATCAAGATGTTTCATTAATTCAGACAGGTATTCAAACCGCTTACTTTCATTAAATGGACTTGACACAAATACATTAACAAGACTTTTATTAATGTTTTCAGAATCAATAAAATGAAGTTCCTCTTCGAATTGAGATTCTATATATGATAAAACCACATCTGAATCTTGCTTATATGTCATTTTAATATCAAACAATTCCAAAACATCAGGAGTATTCAAATGCGGGTAGTGTTTTTCACACTCCATTGACCAATATACCCATATTTGATTTTCTCCTTTTATTAAATCTTCCTCCAGTTCTAGTGTTGGCATATGAAAAACAATCGCATCAGCAGTATTAAATAGGGTTTTATCCTCGGTTAACTGAAACCCTCCTGGAGTATTGACTTCATGAAGATTAAGATTCCCTCCCCACATTTTATTATAAAAAAGTATTATAATCTGTTTCATATCTACTTTATTATCATCATAGTGTATACCACATCTTGACTTTTCATTAAAAGCACATCAACCATTTTTATTCATATACGGATTAAACTTTAAAGTGTTACTTCACTTACGTTTTTTAATTCTGATGATTCATTAAGCAGATATTCATAATCAGGATAATCGTTATGGATATCCTCTTTTTTGTAAAAGTTATATTTTTTCAACCTTCTTTCTTTTGTAATATGCCCCAAATGTTTTACCATAATCGGTGCATTTAATCCCTTTCCTTTAAGTGGAGATGCTGCAAAATGCAATTTTTTTTGAGTGGTTATTATTTGAGTCCTGCCAATGTTTTTAAACATCCTCGCCCTGATAAAAAGGCCATTATTAGTATCAGGAAAATTCACATTAAAGAGATCAATACTATCCCATACATTTACAAAATAAAACCAAATCGTATTCTCACTATGTCCTTGAATTATCTCTTCTAAGTTTGCATATCGTTCGTCAAACCGTTCATCAATATCCATAAAGCAAAGCCAATCTGTTTTAAAAAATGAAGCTATATTGAGTAAGATATTTCTGTTTTCCAAGTCATTGAATCCATTTCGTTCTTTTTGGGCTTTTATTAAAAGCTTATCATGCAAAGCCTGTTCATAAGTTCCATCAGAACTTCCATCATCTAATAAAATGACGCCGTCAAAATATTTTGACATATCATCAAGAAATTCTGTAAGAAACTCTATTTCGTTATATGATTGAGCAAGAATAAGTTTCCTGTATTTTGTTTTAAATATTGAAGGGTTGCTTATGTGATAATTTCTAAAACTATTCATATAATTTACACAAAGCTTCTCTGCATAATCATTGTTTTGCCAATCATAACTAAGCCGATTAAACTCTAATCCCCAATCTTCCTTATTAGTAATTGCATCATTCGGGTAGTACATTTTCTTTAAGGCTTTCGGAGGGAAAAGGCGGGTTCTGTTTAAACGATCATTTAATCGAAGTTTTTTTTCACGATGCAACGATTTAGCTTCAGAGACATGAAGTCCTTTTACGCCTATTAAATCCAAGCGTTTCCGGATATTATCATCTTCTCCACCCCATATTGTAAAATTCTCATCATAACCACGTATCTCCTCCAGATGTTCACGCCGAACCATAATACTGCCGTAGTTCAAAAACCATAACTTCCCAATTCTCTCTCTTGTCATAACATCCTTTTCCTCGACAAAAGCAACTGTACCGGTCGCATAATGACGCGGATAGTTTTCAAGTTGATCCCGAAGTAGTTGGATTACATCAGCATAAAATTCAACTTCGGGATCGGAAACCAAAACATATTTCTTTGTGGCATGTCGTATCGCAACATTTAATACCGGAGCTGGATTTCTGGAGTCATGTACGTTATCATTAACAATAACTTTCCAATTTATAAAAGGGTGTGTTTTTATCAATTCAATTAACCCCGCTTCTTCTTCAGGTGAATCAAGAGCTATGATTACCTCTATTCCATTTCGTTGTAAATAAGGTGCATTTACAGGAAGAACTTTTTTAAAAATTTCAAGTCTCTTATAAAAAGGCATTACAATACTTAGGTCGAAATTATGGTATGTTCTGTTAATAAACTTTTGTGCCTCTCTATTTGTCTTTTCTCTTTTCACATTCTTTATTTTTTCAAATATGATCGTCATATAACCAACAAAATTATTGATTATCAATGTTTTACTGAATTCAGTTTATTTTTTTTGGATTTCTAGTATCTTCTCATTTATCAACTCTCTTATAAACTCAAGAAACGTTTCAGCATCGTTATCATAACCGCATGTAGCTATAACATCAGATACATGATTCCCATAAATAAATTCGCTAATAACTTTATGCCCAGCAATATCCAATACACTATGATATTGCTTCGTATCACTTTTCTGTATTATATATTGTTCATCATTAATTTGGCCAAAAGTAAAGATTTGAGATAATTGGAGTTTTGTTGAAAGTAAATCCTCTGTTATAATTTTTTGATCCTTAATAATATTGGTTAAGGATAGAAGAAGCTGTTCAATAGTCTGGTCATAATACTTTTGTACTAATTTATGGTTCTCGTTAGTAATTTTCTTGATCTGTTTCTGTTCCATATCCTTAAAGTCAAGAATCTCATCTTTCAGTATTTCATCAGGAATATACTCTCCGATATTTCCTCCAATTCTTCCCTGAAACCCGGTTGTTAGTTGTTTTTCTATGTTCTCTTTAGTAACCAAACCACCAAAACCACGAGGGCCAACTATGATACAGGGTTTTGAACAAGCAATTGCCTTTTCAATAACAGTGCCACTCCCAATGACTAAATCTGCATTTTCAAGCGCCATGTTCCGAGAATTTAACTGAACATTTGTATTGAAATAATTCAAAAGCAAATTGCTTTTCCCTGTAACAATAAATTTCACTTGAGACAAACTATTAATAACCGGTGCGATTTCAAATAGAATAGACGAGTTTTTCTTTATGTCATCAAACTCAACATAAATTGTCAATTTCTGCTTATCAATAAGGGTTGGTCTATATTCTCCATATTGAAACGGTAAATTCAGAAAAGTGGTTAAGTAATCCGGAAACAACTTTTTAATTATGTTATTATTATCATTAATAACAATAAGGTTATCCCACTCATTCCATTTTCCATTGTATTCACTTTCAATATCCGAATTACAAAATGAATATATTAGAGGAACGTTGTAACTTTTATTAATTTTTCTAGCCTTTATAAGGCCTCTTCTATTAAATGAAATAATTATATCCGGAATAATTAAATCATCTTCTTTAATTGTACTTTCATCAGAAAAGATACTGTTATGCCCTGATGTTAGTAGTGTTATATCCTTCTCAACATTATTAAGTAAATCTAAAAACCTTTTAAAATAAAGCGCATTTTGTTCATTTTTTAAATATGCTGAAACTAGTATTTTCATAGTAAGTACTTCATTAGTTGTTAATAGCGTTTGTTATCTTAAAAACAAGGTGAAACAGGTTATACCGAAAAATAAATCACAAACTCATAGCACATTAGTTAATACGAAGTCCATCGTGACTTCACGTCAGTATTGTTATTTGGCCAAGTCTTTTTTTTGTAGCGCAAACATACAACAACACCAGTGACAAAAGCTGTCGCCACGATGACAATATCAATGGTTTATGCAATTATCTTCATTTCAACATTTTTTATAATATAGTACGTATTACGCTGCAAGCAAAAACTAATTTGATAACCCATAATACGCAATTCTTTAATATAGCGTAATAAGGTTCGTTTTGAAACACAGATGGTTTTACTTAACTCTTCTGCACTCCCAGTACACTGCTTTTCTATTAGTTCCAACAGATAATCATATCTTTGTTTTTTTTCTATAAAACTCATAACTGTAATTCATTAAATTATTAAATAGTCTTCTAAAATACGGTCATTATTTTTATTAATAAATACGTGGATTCAATAGCGTTTTAATCTGCTTCTGCTACAAGAACAGTTTTTTGACCTGATCTCTTCAAATCCGGAAAGTAGGCTCTTCTTCTTTTTTTGATTTAAAGTATATCTAATACTTTTCTTTTGTGGCTTCAGTAACCCTTTCAGCATATCACTTACTAAAACGAAATCAGAATACCCCGGATGAGGATATAGTCGATTCTGTAAATAAAATCTAATAACAGGAACTTTGTTGAACTTTAACAGTTCATAAGTAACAACGGGTATATTTTCTTTTAGTAGACGAGTCATATTATTAGTTTTCCAATAAAATATTCAAACATTAACTAAAATCAAGTCATTATTTATAAATGCCGATATGAAATTACAACAACGATTATCTCAAGTCAATAAAAAAGTGACTTATTGTATTAACCCCCCATTATTCAGGACGAAACACCCCTGTGGCTGGATGAAACCCCTTTTTTAGTATTTTTATAAGGTCTTAAAACAGATAAAAATGAGTGATTTTGGAGGTGGGAAAACACAGTTTTGCGCTTTATTTTGAAGTTTTAGAAATATTTCTAATAATTTGCTTGCCTTGTAAAAGAAATCATCATAGAAATTCGTAATTTTGCAATTAGCAAATCAGCAATAGCACGATATTAATCGTCTTCTTGAAGGATTTACTTCTGTTCTTCTCCTCAATTAATACCGAAATTTATCTTCCCGCTATCGAAGGTAAGATAAGTTCCAAATTACCTAAAAGGTACAGACCAACCCTAAAAACAAATCTTCAATATTTTTCTTCTTTATCTTTCCTAAAAGGAAGATAAGAAGCCCATACAATTTACCCATAACTTAGGGTTCAACCAAACTTCATAAATACTTCAACCCTATTTCTACCATACTTGAACCGTATATTATAGACTGGGTTGAAGTACGGTTCAAACTGGGTTCAAATAGGGTTGAAGTACGGTTGAACCCTAAGTCATGGGTAAATTATAGGAGGGATATATCTTCCTTTTAGGAGCTTTATGGAAATGTAATTGAATCGGGTTTTGAGGGAGGTTGGTTCGGGTTATAAAGACCGCCAAAGATCTATCTTATAAGGATAATATCCTGAAATCATGAACGATGAATTTCATTTTTGATTTCAGGATATGACTGTAAAAGTAGTAAATAAAATGTTCTTTTTATCAAAAGATGCAAAATAATTTACTGCGAAATGTTGTAATTTAGCATTCCGAATTAGCCAATCTTTACTTCTCCAAAAACCAACTCATCAACACAACTTATCCTCCGCTAGAAACATGATAGAAACTGAACGACTTCACTTAGTTCCATTGACTTATGATCAGCTCGTACTATATATCCGGGTAGACAATTCGTTGGAACGAGCATTCGGATTGGAAGAACTAACCAGAACGATCTCTCCCGATCTTGAAGATGCGTTGGAAAGCACGATATTACCCAATGTTGCCGATACCTCGAAAAACTATTTATATTCAACATTGTGGATGCTGATCTTAAAAACGGAGAACAAAATGGTTGGAGATCTGTGTTTCTATGGCGAGCCAAATCCGGAGGGTGAAATTGAAATTGGGTATGGTACTTATGATGAATTCCAGAACAAGGGTTATATGACCGAGGCTGTTGGAGGAATGATTGAATGGGGCAAAACACAGCCCAACATCCAAGCTATTATTGCCGGTACGGAAAAAAATAATAACGCATCTTTTAAGGTGCTTGAGAAAAATGGATTCAAAAAATATGGTAAAAATGAGACGCTTTTTAAATGGAGAATCGAAATTATTTGATTATCTTTAACCTTCTATTCGACATGTAAGAACCTGTGTCCCTTCTAACAGAAATATAGGTTTTATTTAAAAATTTATCAACTAAACTAATTTGACATGATTAATTTCGAAGCATTTTTTAAGCTTACGTATGGATTATACATCGTTAGTTCGGGCGATAAAAACCGGGGCGGTGGATTTATTTCGAACACCTTCTTTCAAGTAACTGCCGAACCTCCACGGTTTGCATCATGCTGCAACAAAGACAACCATACAGCCCAACTGATTCAGGAAACAGGCGCCTTCTCGGTTTCTGTGATCCATCAAAATACATCGGCTGATCTCATCGGTCGCTTTGGTTATAAAAGCGGTAGAGATTTTAACAAAATGGAGGGCATGCAGGTGAAATATGGTGAGACCGGTGTACCCATCGTACTCAATGACACCATTGCCATTCTTGAATGCAAGGTGATTCAAACCATTGATGTGGGAACACATTGGATGTTTATTGGCGAACTGATTCAATCAGAATTGCTGGATGATAGCAAAGAAGCATTGACCTATTTATACTACCGTGAAGTTAAAAAAGGGTTTGCTCCTAAAAATGCGCCTACCTATATCGACAAGTCGAAACTTGAGCAGAAAGAAGTAAAGGCCACCGCAAAAAAATATAAGTGTACCGCCTGCGGTTATGTTTATGACGACGCCGTTGAGAAGGTAAAGTTTGCCGATCTGCCTGACAGCTGGGTCTGCCCCATCTGTGGATCGGAAAAAGAGGATTTTATTGAAATTTAACCACATAAAAAACATATATCATGACAAAATCATTGAAAGGTACTAAAACAGAGCAAAATCTGTTGAAAGCATTTGCCGGTGAATCACAAGCACGCAATCGCTATGAGTTTTTTGCAAAAGCTGCACAAAAAGAGGGATATGAGCAAATTGCCGCCTTCTTTCAGGAGACTGCAAATCAGGAAAAAGAGCATGCAAAACGCTTCTTTAAATTCTTAGAAGGGGGATTGACTGAAATTACAGCAACTTTCCCTGCTGGCATCATCGGGACTACCAAAGAAAACCTGAAGGCTGCTGCTGAAGGCGAAAACGAAGAATGGACCGACTTATATCCAACATTTTCGGCCATCGCAAAAGAAGAGGGCTTCATGGAAATCGCTACAGCTTTCAAGATGATTGCAAAAGTTGAAGCTGAACACGAACGTCGTTATCTGAAGCTGTTACAGAATATCTCAGAAGACAAAGTGTTTATGAGCGAAGGAAAAGTTTGGTGGCAATGTAGAAATTGCGGCTATGTATACGAATCGGAAAAGGCATTAGAGAATTGTCCGGCTTGTCTACACCCAAAATCATACATGCAGCTTAGAGAAGAGAACTATTAAAAATTGTTTGCCGTTTAGTTAATGCGTTTTTATCTCACTTTGTGATAGTCTGTTTACAAGAACAAATAAGCTTTGTAAACAATTTATAAACAAAGCATTAAAGCACTCATTAACTAAACGGCTTTTTCATGTTTAGATAAAAATAGGACATTTAGAAGCTAAGAGGGCTGATTTTTATTAACTTTGCACTTGATTTCGATCAACAATGAAACGATCGACCTGATTTATAATTGAAAACTACTAAAAACTAACACTAAAGCTACTATAACGCTTTAAATAAAATCATTCAACTAATTAAATAACATTTATTTAATCGGTTCACACCTATTATGATAGACACTTATTTATTTATATCATCCATTGCTGTTACAGTGATTGGCTTATTCACTATTGGCTTTGTGCCTTCAGGGATAAAAGCTGCGACAAATCTATTTTTTGTTGTTATCACTGCACTTCTTACTTCTATCCCTGCTATTCATGTTATTCTTAATCAACCATTAGAATTTACGCTCTATAATTTCTGGTTCTTTGGCGATATCCCCATCAGAATTGATGCTTTGTCGGCCTGGTTCATCCTTATCATCAACTTAACATGCATAAATGGAGCGCTATATGGTATAGGTTACATGAAGAGCTATAGCGAACAGAAGTCGAACCTTTCATTGCATTGGATACTCTTCCTGATGTTTCAGTCGTCCATGTTGTGGGTTTGTGTGATACAACATAGCGTTGGATTCCTTATCGCCTGGGAAATTATGTCGGTTAGCTCCTTCCTGTTGGTAATCTTTGAACACGATAACAAAAAGACACTCAAAGCCGGTATAAACTATCTGGTTCAGATGCATATAAGCGTAGCCTTCCTCACTGCCGCCTTTATCTGGGCCTACAGTGCCACAGGGTCATTTGATTTCAAAGCCATTGGTCATCTCTTTAGTCTAAGCCCTAATATCTGGTTATTTCTGCTTTTCTTTTGCGGTTTTGGTATCAAGGCAGGCTTTATCCCCTTCCATTCCTGGCTTCCACATGCACATCCTGCCGCTCCATCACATATATCAGGTGTAATGTCGGGCGTAATCGTGAAACTCGGTATTTATGGCATCTTCAGAATGATTACCTTTCTGAAACAAGACTTTATGATTATTGGTGAAGCCATCTTAACGCTTTCTGTCCTCAGCGGACTCTATGGCATTTTGAATGCAGCTGTACATCGCGACTTTAAACGAATGCTGGCTTACTGTACCATCGAAAACATTGGGATCATCGGTACAGGTATTGGAATGGGCCTGATTGGTATGGCAACAGGTAACTCCTTCTTAATCGTTTTCGGCTTTGCCGGAGCTCTATTACATACGTTGAACCATTCGTTATTTAAATCGCTCCTGTTTTTCTGTGCTGGGTCCATCTATCAACAAACCCATACTCGTGATATGGAAAAGCTGGGAGGACTACTAAAGCGGATGCCTCAAACCGGAATCCTTTTTTTACTGGGAGCATTAGCCATTGGCGGATTACCTCCTTTTAACGGTTTCGTTTCAGAATTCATCCTCTATATCGGTTATCTGGAAGGAATAAAATCGCTCGACATTGCCAATAGTACGTTGATGATATTTTCTCTGGCCAGCCTTGCCCTCATTGGAGGCATCTCCATCCTGACCTTCACAAAAAGTTTTGGCACGATCTTTCTGGGAAGTGCCCGCACCCATCTAGACCATCAGCCGAAAGAGGTAATCAGGGTAATGCTTATTCCGCAATATCTGATTTTGGCAGTGATGATCTCAATTGGTCTCTTCCCTCAATTTTATTTTACTACTGTATTAAAAACCATTATTCCGTTTTTACCTGTTGGCTCACTTCCAACCATCGCTAACTTTACCCCAATGATTGATATTGTGGCTTCCATAGGAAGAAACTCACTGATCTTTTTGGGTATTATTCTTTTGGTTTATTTAGTCCGAAAAGCGATTACCCGCAATCGCCCAGTTACTGTAAATACTACATGGGGATGTGGTTATACTGCGCCTACCCCTCGTATTCAATATACCGGGAAATCGTTTTCTAAGACACTGGGAAAACTTTTCAGCTTCATCACTATTGAACAGAAAAAGTATGTAGAGATTGAACCCGAAGAAATTTTTCCACTGGAAAGAAGGCATTCATCACATTATATCGACTTCTTTGAAAACAAGATAATAAACGGGCTGGTAAAAAAATTGGTATATTCGATGAATTATTTTCAATTCGTACAGAATGGCAAAACCCAGGCGTATGTCTTATATGGCGTGTTTTTCATCCTGTTGATATTTTTATGTACCCTCTTTAAGCTAATATAATGATCGGCACTTCGATATTTATATTCTCAGTTATAGTGGCTATCGTGCTCATTCCTTTTGCCAATACAAAGTGGAAAGGGTTGATAACTATTATGATCGTTTGTATAAATACAGTTGTATCTGCAATTCCAGCCTTTAAAGCACTCAATGGCACCGATACACTCCAGGTGTTTGCAGGATCGATTGTAACCGGTCCTATCCCTGTTCGAATAGATGCACTCTCCGGATGGTTTATTTTGTTGATCAGCTTCACCTTTTTAACCGGAGCAGTATATGGTACGCATTACATGAAGGCTTACAAAGACCAAACAGCCAATCTCTCGTTCCATTGGATTGCTTATATCATTGCCCATGCCTCATTGATAGCCATTTGCTCGCTTCAAAACAGTGTAGCCTTCTTGATTGCCTGGGAGATTATGGCGTTATCATCCTTCTTCATAGTTATTTTTGAACACAATAAACAGGAGACGCTAAAAGCCGGGATCAACTTTTTGATACAATCACATATCTGCATCTTATTTCTGATGCTTGGGTTTATTGGTGTAGCTATCAAAATGAACTCTTTCGATTTTGCAGCTATCACAGCCTATTCAATACAGAATCCGTTGCTTACAAATCTGGGACTGTTTCTCACTTTCTTTGCGGGCTTTGCCATCAAGGCTGGCTTTGTGCCTTTTCACACATGGTTACCTTATGCTCATCCGGCTGCTCCGGCCCATGTTTCGGGGATTATGTCGGGCGTTATCATCAAGATTGGCATCTATGGTATCTTACGGATGTTGTTACTCATCAGAAGTGACTACACCACCATCGGTTATGTGATTTTGTTTTTCTCGATTATATCTGGTATTTATGGCGTTATGTTGGCCATATTACAACACAATCTAAAGAAGTTATTGGCCTATCATAGCATTGAAAACATTGGTATCATTGGCATTGGCATTGGATTGGGCTGTATCGGACTGGGCACCGGAAACCACCTGTTAACACTACTTGGTTTTGCCGGAGCCTTACTCCACACCTTAAACCATTCGTTATTTAAATCGGTACTTTTCTATGCTGCAGGAAACATCTATCAGTCCACCCATACTATGAACATTGAGAAGCTGGGTGGGTTAGCTAAACGGATGCCCCATACCGCCTTACTATTCTTGATTTCAGCCTTAGCTATTTGTGGGCTGCCGCCTTTCAATGGTTTTATCTCTGAGTTTCTGATCTACAGTGGTATGCTGGTAGGTTTAAAAGGTGCTATCATTGGCCTTCTCTGGACGTTGATTTTTTGCATTTTCGGACTGGCACTCATCGGAGGATTGGCACTGCTGTGTTTCACAAAAGCTTATGGCACTGTGTTTCTTGGCTCACAGAGAGTACTGTTTCAAAAGGCTCCGGGTGAAGCAGCCTGGGGATCGATATTGCCCATGTACGCCAGTACGCTACTTATCTTGCTGATTGGACTATTTCCGGCATACTTTATGAGCCTCCTTTCGCAACCTGTCGGCCTCTATCTTAACAAGATTACGATACTCGTTCCAACCAACGAGACCTTTTCGATCAACACATTAAATATGATTAGCATCTGCGCATTTGGAATATTCGGATTAGCAGCCTTCATATTTTTGATTCGTAAAAAAGTGACTGACTCAAAGGCCAAAACCATTGGTGCCACATGGGGCTGTGCCTATACCGGTAATACCGATAAAATGCAATACACGGCAAGTTCCTTCGTCAGAAGTTATCGTAAACTTGCAGAACCCCTATTGAGCATCGATAAAAAGAAAAAGGATCTACATGGGATCTTCCCTTCAGGAGGAGAGCATGAAACACATCCTTACGACAAAGCAGAGAAATGGTTTGTCGACTATCCAATAAAAGCCCTTACAAATCTGTTTAACCGTTTCTCATTTTTACAAAATGGTATTTTACAGATCTATATTTTATATGGGGTAGCATTTGTAACCCTGATTCTGGTTACCCCATTAATTTACGACAGAATTATCGCGTTGATTCATTTTCTAAATCAATTGTAGGATGTTAAGCTTACTCTTAATACTATTAGCCAGTCTGTTTTTTACTGGTATCATTATTCGAACCAAAAGTCTGGCCTCCGGGCGAAAGGGGCCCGGTATCTTTCAGCCTATCTCTGATGTAATCAGGTTATTCAAGAAAGGGGCTGTCTATAGCGAAACCACTACTTTTATCTTTCAGATAGCACCGAGTATTTATTTTGCATCGGTTATTATGGCTATTCTGGTCATCCCTTTCGGAACCACCAAAGGCATCATTTCGTTTAATGGTGATTTCGTATTCTTTGCTTATGTACTTGCTTTGGGCAAATTTCTAAGCATCATCTCTGCGCTCGATACAGGAAGCAGCTTTGAAGGAATGGGAGCCAGTCGCGAGGCCTTATACTCTATGTTTGCCGAACCGGCCTTCTTTATTCTCATGGGTTCGTTTGCCTTGTTAACGGGACACACTTCGTTCTATGACATCTTTAACACCTTACATTTTGATTCGTACATCTCATATATGCTGGCAGCACTGGCTACTTTTGTACTGATCATGATCGGGATGATAGAAAATAGTCGGATGCCCATCGATGACCCTAAAACCCATTTGGAGTTAACGATGGTACATGAGGTGATGATACTGGATAATAGCGGTTTTGATTTAGGGCTCATTTTATCGGCTTCTTATTTAAAGTTTGCCATGTATGGAGCCTTAATTGCAAACTTCTTTATTGATGATCTATCTTTTGCCATTGCTATTCCACTGTTCTTTGCCATCCAGATATTGTTTGCAATAGTAGTTGGCGTTTTAGAATCGTTTATGGCCAGATTCAGAATGAGCCATAATCCTCAATACATTTTCACCCTATCATCGGTCGCATTGCTGATCTTCTTTGGGGTACTGCTTGTTTTAGAGAAACTTACTTAGTTGTAAAACCATTTATAAAACCTTAAAATGATCAATGTTTTATTAATCATGTTCATGATTTCCTTACTATATCTTAGTATTGCAAATCGTTTACTTACCTACATCAAGATTCTGTCGTTTCAAGGCGTTATTCTTTTTGGCGTAGCCTTCATTGAATTGAACGAATTAACCACGCTCAATCTTGTATTGGTATTACTAGAAACCATCATCTTTAAAGCCATAGCTGTTCCGGTTTTCATCAATTATATCATCAAACGAAATAAGATAACACGCGAAACAGAACCCTTCCTTCCCAATTTTGTATCATTGATCATTGTCACCGTCATTATCGTTATCACCATTTTGCTTTCTAACGCTATCACGGATGTAAAGCTCGAAAAAATTTCGTTTATCGTAGCTCTTTCAACCCTCTTTACCGGGTTATTTATCATCGGTACCCGCAAAAAAGTGATTACACACGTCATGGGATATCTGGTGATTGAAAATGGTGTATTTATTCTATCGTTGGCTGTAGGAAACGAGATGCCGTTATTGGTGAACCTTGGTATCATGCTCGACATCTTTGCCAGCGTACTGATTCTGGGCATCTTTATCAATAAGATTGGTGATGTGTTGAAAAATGTTGATGTAGATCAACTAAGAAATTTGAAAGATTAATCATTTACACGTAAGAATTATGATTGGAATATATTTATTCATAGCGTTTTTAATCAGTGGGATGTTGTTTCTTAACCGAAATACCATCCTCAATAACGCGCTGTTAATTGCTTTTCTGGTATTACAAATTGTTTTTACGGTTTATGAATATAATCATCTGAACATCATTGAGCTTCAGTATTTCAGACCTGATGCATTAGGGATTCTCTTGCTTGCGACCTTAAGCGTTGTTGCTATTCCGGCTCTCTATCACAGTTATGTTTATATCACCACCCATAATGAAAAGCCCAGATCCAGAGGGATTTACTATGCAGCAATGGTGATGCTGATCACTGCCATCGGAGCAGCTTATCTTTCAAACCACATTGCCGTAACCTGGATTTTTGTAGAAATAACCACATTAAGTGCATCGGCACTCATCTACCATCACCGAAATGAACGTTCGCTCGAAGGAACATGGAAATATGTTTTTATCTGTGCCATCAGCGTTACCTTTATTTTCATTGGGATTCTCTTTTTAAGCATGGCCATGCGGCAGGCCGGATCGACAGACCTTACATTCGATACGCTACTCAGTAAAGCTCCTGTTTTGAATTTGTTCTGGCTTCGACTATCGTTTCTATTCATATTTACCGGATTCACTGCCAAGTTGGGACTGGTACCAATGTATACCGCCGGAATTGATGCGAAGGACAAAGCTCCCGCTCCGGCAGGTGCACTTTTCGCCACTGTTTTAATGAACATGGGATTCGTGGGAATCTTCAGAATCTATGTGGTTATTGCCCACACCCCTATTCACCAATGGGCTAACACGGTCATCATGATCGCAGCATTTCTTTCGGTCTTTGTGGCTACGGTCTATATGGTGAAGGTGAAAAACATTAAACGTATGCTGGCCTACTCGGGTATTGAACATATGGGACTGGTGATGCTGGGACTGGCAGCAGGAGGTATTGGTTATTATGCTGCCATCTTGCACATTGTTTTGCATGCCTTCGTAAAATCAAGTCTCTTCTTTCAGTTTAACCAGATATACAGAATCTATCAAAGCAAAAGCATTTATGATGTGGGCAACTACTTCAAATATAATAAGACCGGCGCAATGGTGTTGTTATTCGGCTTTATCTGTGCCACGGCGATGCCCCCATCCGGACTATTTATCAGTGAATTTATGATCTTTAGTTCGCTTTTTAAAGCGCATCAACTTGTCATTCTGATACTGGTCATGGTGCTGCTCACCATGATTATATGGGCCTTTGGTAAAACGATATTCAAAATACTATTTACACCTGTCGAAGATTTCGACGACTCACATGTGGTGAAGATCAATCCTGTTCAGTCTTTATCGCAGTTTATACTTTTAGGCCTCTCCATCTACCTGGGGTTAAATCCTCCGGCTGAGTTTGTAGCCCTTATTCATGAAGCTATTAAAAATTTACCTCAGTGATATGAACTATACAACTGTAAAAAATAACGAACGTATTCAGCTATCGGCTATTCCGGAGCTGGAGTACGAACTATTTTGGGAGTTAAATGTCCTTTCACTAATGAGTGAAGAACACAATCATTGTGTAAACTACTTTGGATTTCCATACGAAGAAAAAATAAAACTTATCTGTTGTATTGCTAACGATGAAACGCATACGATATATGTTTCGTCGAGTCTTGTAAATACATCTACACATTATCCGTCGTTCACATCACATGTCCTTGCTTTTGAGAAGTTCGAACGCGAGATCCATGAGAATTTTGGCGTTCAATACAACAACCATCCCTGGCTAAAACCGGTCCGTTATGCCAGAAATAGAGCAAATCAGGACGAAACTATTGCCACCTACCCTTTCTACTCCATCGCCAGCGAGGAGCTGCATGAAGTTGGGGTTGGACCTATTCATGCTGGAGTTATCGAGCCCGGACATTTTCGTTTTATCTGTAATGGGGAACAGATCTTACATCTCGAAATACAATTAGGCTATCAACATCGCGGTGTTGAATCGCTTTTTTTGAAGAAGGATAATCTATTGCAGCGAACAATACTGGCCGAATCTATTGCCGGCGATACTGTTGTTGGACATACCACTGCATTTGTAAATCTATGGGAAACACTCTGTGGATTCGAAGCCGACTGGCATCTTCAGTTTTCGAGGACCTTGGCACTGGAACTTGAGCGCGTTGCAGTTCATACCGGCGACCTGAGTGCTATGTGTACAGATATCGCCTATCAACTAGGGAGTTCGGTATTTGGTCGCTTACGCACGCCTATTATCAACTACTTCCAACAGTGGTGCGGCTGCCGTTTGGCTAAAAGCCTCATCAGAGTTGGGAAAACGAACTTTGTCTATACAGAAGAACTGGCTCAAATACTTCTTAAGATACTGGATGCTTATGAACCCGATTTTATAGAGATGTGTAAAGAGCTGTTCAGATTGCCCAGCGCCCTTTCGCGTTTTGAAAAGACGGGAGTTATAAGTCAGGATGATGCTAAGAAACTAGGTACTGTGGGGATGGCTGCCCGCATGAGTGGAATAAACAGAGACATCAGGTCTTCGCACCCACACGATTTATATAGTGAGATGCAGCACGAACCGATTATAAAGCATCATGGGGACGTCTATTCCAGAGCGCAAATCAGAAGAGAAGAGATTTTACAGTCTATTGCAAATATTCGTAAATTATTACAGAATATACCTGCATATAGTCCTTCTACTTTACCATTATCATCACCAACAGCCAATTCTTTTGCACTTTCATTGGTCGAAGGCTGGAGAGGTGAGATTTGCCATTGTGCCATTACTGACGAACAGGGTGCATTGAGGTGTTATAAAGTGAAAGATCCTTCGTTTCATAACTGGCTGGCACTTGGGTTGGCCGTTAGAAATAACGAGATATCCGACTTCCCAATCTCCAACAAGAGTTTCGACTTCTCCTATTGCGGTCATGATTTATAATTCTAAATCACTGAATTATGTTTAAAAACTTGAAGATACTTTTCCACCAGGGAAAACAATACATACCCGATGTAACCAACGTCAATGTTCCCGGCATATTCAGGGGAAGGCCTATTATTACAACGGCAAAAGTTAATGAAGAAAAGCTGATTGAGATTTGTCCGCTACAAGCCATTACCAGCTCGCCCGTTGCCATTGATTTGGGGAAATGCAACTTCTGTGGAGAGTGTTCCTTTGCTTTTCCCGATAAAATTAGTTTTACGAAGGACTACAAGCTTTCATCAAACCAACGTGAAGGGCTGATTATCAAAGAGGGCGACACCGGAACTATTGAGCTCAATCCTGATGTAATCCGAAAAGAGATTTCTCAATTATTCAGTCGCTCACTAAAGTTACGACAGGTATCTGCAGGTGGCGATAATAGCTGCGAGTTGGAGTTGAATGCCTGTAGTAATGTGAACTTCGACATGGGGCGTTTTGGGATAGAGTTTGTTGCCTCACCCCGTCATGCTGATGGGATTGTCATCACCGGACCTATTTCGGAGAATATGGCTGAAGCATTACAGATTTGCTATGACGCTACGCCCGATCCTAAAATAATTATTCTGGCAGGTGTTGATGCGATCAGCGGAGGAATATTTGCCGGTAGCCCTGCACTGAACAGAAGCTTTCTGGATAAGTATAACGTTGATTTATATGTCTCAGGCAATCCTGTTCATCCACTTGCCTTTATCAATGGGGTGTTGGAGTTGATCAGAAAAAGGAAAAGCAGCTGATATTTTTAGTGATATAGATGGTTGGTGCAGATTTGTAATCTACACTCCTTTGCAAGTATCGTAAATTTTGTAGAGACGCACGGCCGTGCGTCTTCTGTGTTTTTATGCAAATAGATGAGACGCACTGCCGTGCGTCTCTACAAAAAATGATACCGTTTCAAAATACGTAGCTAGTATCTCAAGATCTTCAATATCTCCTG
>JAHEYR010000262.1 GCA_023251485.1 Bacteroidales bacterium | reverse complement strand
TTCTCCATTTCAACCTTCCATCTTTGAAAAGCAGATACCCAAGGAGACGTATGGCTTTATAGAAGAAAAGCTCTATAAGTTTCAGGGATTCTTCATTCAATCGCGTACCCTTCGAAAGTACCCACAAGCCGCCGGGGCCTATCTCCTGGGTTATGTTGGGGAAGTCTCTCCAGCTGCACTCGAAAAAAATCCATACTATAAACAAGGTGATTATATTGGAATCACAGGACTAGAACGATACTACGAAAAAGAATTAAGAGGCAAAAAAGGTCTTCAAATCAGAATGGTTGACGTTTTAAACCGTGAAGTAGGTAGCTATCAACAAGGCCGTTATGATACCGCAGCCATTATGGGGACACCACTCTACACCTCTATCGATGTAGAGCTACAAGCATATGGTGAGTTATTGATGAAGAACAAGCGTGGTAGTATTATTGCGCTCGAACCTTCTACCGGTGAAATACTGGCGATGATTTCAAGTCCTACATATGACCCCAATCTCTTAGTAGGGAGGGTTAGAGCTAAGAATTTTTCCGAGTTATACAAAGATCCTTTAAAACCACTATTACCCAGAGCAATACAAGGACGATACGCCCCAGGATCATCTTTCAAAATGGCCAACGACTTGGTAGCCTTACAATATGGGACATTGACCGCCTCAACTTACTATTCATGCCAGGGTGAAGGTTCTTTTCCTATCAATTGTACACACAATCATATCACACCACTTAGTGTGAGAGATGCTCTTGCACAGTCATGTAACCCTTTTCACTGGCAGGTGTTTAACCACTTCTTAAATAGTCCTCAATTTGGAGGCGTAAAGAAAGCTTTTCAGGTCTGGTATGACAACATCTACTCTTTTGGTTTCGGCCATAAACTAGGCAGCGACGTCAGTTTTGAGTTAAAAGGATCCATCCCAACGGTTAAGTTCTACGATAAGGCATATAACAAACGATGGAATGCAATGACGGTAAGGTCGTTATCTATCGGACAGGGCGAAATACTAACAACCCCTTTGCAATTAGCCAATTATTGTGCGTTGCTGGCAAACAGAGGATACTTTTACCCGCCGCATATTGTAAAAGCTACCGGAACACCGACCAACTATATCACGAAGTTCAAGGAAAAACATGTTCCAAAAATAGACAGGCAGTATTATGATCTCATGGTTGAGGGCATGGCTGGCGTAGTTGATCATGGAACAGGACGAAGTGCACGCATGGATAGCCTCACGATCTGTGGTAAAACCGGCACAGCCGACAACTCTCACGGTAAACCTCATTCCATATTTATTGGGTTCGCCCCAAAGAATAACCCCCGGATAGTAGTATGTGTGATCATTGAGAATGCCGGTTTTGGAGCAACATGGGCAGGCCCGATCTCGAGTTTAATGATTGAGAAGTACATTAACCGAACAATAAAGCGGAAAGATGTGGAGAAAAGAATGGTAGATTTCAACATGATTCAAACTAATGAGAGACCAAAAGAACTTATTCGCTAATATCGACTGGCCGTTGGTAGGATTTTATATTGGCCTGATTTTAATCGGGTGGATCAATATATATTCCGCAGGTTTAAACCAACAGCATCTCTTCATTTTTGATACTTCACAACGATATGGAATGCAGATGATCTGGATTCTAACCTCTTTTGCGTTGGCATTCATGATATTACTCACTGACTCCAAGGTGTTCACTACATTTGCCTATCCACTTTATTTTATAGGGACACTGGTTTTGATTTTTGTAATATTTGGTGGAACAGAAGTGGGTGGTTCTAAATCATGGTTATCACTTGGTATACTTAGAATTCAACCTGCAGAGTTTACAAAGATAACTACTGCATTGGCTTTGGCAAAATACCTTAGTGTGCTCAATCTGAATGTGAAAGAGACGCACAATAAAATTCTTCCGGTTCTGCTTATTATTGTGCCCGCTATCATTATCCGACTACAAAAAGAGACGGGATCAGCATTAGTATATGGCTCATTTTTACTTGTTCTTTACCGCGAGGGTCTATCAGGGAACTATCTGATATTAGGACTGGGGGTCGTGATACTTTTCATACTGACTCTTATTTTCGGCCATTTAATCATGATTGGCATTCTATTCATTATAGCACTTATTCTCTTATTCTTCATTCGTAAAAACAGAAAGAATATTCTCTCATTAGTCGGTCTGTTCCTTATTACAGCAACTTTTGTTTTTACAGTAAACTATGCCTTCGAACATTTCCTGGAACAACATCAGAAAACACGTATCAACGTGCTGCTTGGAAAAGAATATGACCCTAAAGGTGCGGGCTACAACGTTACCCAATCAAAGATTGCTATCGGGTCGGGCGGTTTTATTGGAAAAGGCTTTCTAAAAGGCACCCAAACTAAATTCAAATTCGTTCCGGCTCAGGACACTGACTTTATTTTCTGTACAGTCGGCGAGGAATGGGGCTTCTTAGGCTCTTCAATTCTCATGGCACTTTTTGTACTGATGTTTATTCGAATATTAAAAGTCGCGGAGCGACAGCGATCCCCCTTTGCCCGAATATATGGATATTGTGTGGCGGCCATTCTCTTTTCTCACTTCGCCATCAATATCGCTATGACGATAGGATTGGCGCCTGTTATCGGTATCCCATTGCCCTTCTTCAGTTATGGAGGTTCCTCATTATGGGCCTTCACTATTCTGTTGTTCATCTTCATAAAGCAAGACTCGAACAGACTGCAGCTTATCTAAGAAAAGTTATTGATGATGCTATCATTCGCGTGATAGTAGTTTTCCCATACCCCCTTCATCAATACCCAAACTTAAAAGCCATTTGCAGAAACGCACAACAGCGCATTCCAGCAAATGAAGCAATCCCACACTTTAGCCGCAAAGAAGCCTGCAGGAGCATTTAAAATAGCAAAACGCACAATTCTAAACAGCTGGTGATACTAGTTTCAAATCGTGACTATGCGATGAATTCATGGATCAGTCTGAAAAGTTGGGCGCATTTGCCATCCCAATTTGATGATATTTCATCTTGTTTCAGCTTCAATGCGTTTATAATCAACACCATATAATCTTAATTCTTCTATAACTCCTATTTTACTTAGGTTAAATTGCTCTATATCAGGGGTATTACTACTATTGGGTCCGCCATGAGTCCGGCGTGAATCCGGCATCCCTGCCCCATGCCTCCGCTAATTAGGTGGAGGCATGGCGAAAGGATGGAGGAGTCATTGTGAATTCATTTGGGTTTCATGTACTGTTGTATCCTCTTAAAAGAAGCGTTTTATAGGAATATTAGGGCACTAGTGTCCATTAAAAGATAAAATTTGTTCTTTGAAATCATTGATAATCTACATTATGTAAGCTATTTTGTAGCGTGACGATTTGAATTGATTATGTTCGTTGGAAAATTAACACCCA
>JAHEYR010000261.1 GCA_023251485.1 Bacteroidales bacterium | reverse complement strand
CAATCCAGGCGAAGGCGATTAGAGAAGCATGTATAAGCACAAGAACCACCTTTCCTATATTAGCCAATATGAAGGCTGTACTCTTTGCGTAGACTGTATACCTGGATTGAAGCAGCGATTGAAACCATAAGTCAACAGTATCAAATGCCTGAAAAACCATTCCTGCAGCAATTATGCCTACCAGCCAATGCATAAGGTTATTGTCAGGACGTAACATGCTGATTGCTGATACCGTTAAACCTATAGTCACCAAACCACCTGCAAGTTTCAGAATAAAGGCACTACCCATAATCTCGTTTGCAGATGCAGGGTTCCGCAATACTTCCCGTATAACAATACTATCCAGTCCAAGGGTCGCAACCGCTGAAAATAGCGCTACAAATGCCATAGCATAGCTTAACACACCAAACTGCTGAGGCCCCAGATAACGTGCAATCCAGACCCCTACAAACATACCAACACCCATCCGCAGGATACTATCAGCAAAAAGCCATCCTGTATTTGCTATAGTCTTCTGCAGAGTTAATCGCCCATCTAATCTGGTCCAGATAAAAGATGGTAAAAGTTTTGTCCAGGCATGATTCATGTTTTATACATTTACAAGGGTATACCTGAGGGTCTTGTACGGCTATCGTTTTCCAATGAGGTATTGCTTTGAAATGTTGGAGACTTCGATAATGGGGTTCATAAAGTAACTTGTTCGATTGGTTCTATTGCTTAGATTAAGTCCCTCAATCTTTTAACAAGTTAGGCCAATTAAACCAATAAAACATGGAAAGAGCTATCTTCTTATGGACATCTTCGTCAAGGTAAAGTTTTATCATCTACTCAAATTCTTTATCAATTTCTTCCTTATTATCAATATTCTTTACTATATCTTCTATAGTCAAAACAAATTTTCTGGCATCCTCATACCAACTACTAACTTCAGTGACAGTAAAACGAATAAAATCATCATAATCGCCTTTATGCCTGTTGTCGTAAAATTTATCATACAGGTGTCCAAGTTCCTGGTTGACTTCTCCCGATTTAACAAAATTTTGATGAAATAACGACCGAATTCCACTATGCTTTGAGGAAGATAATCCACGTGTAAGCAATAAAGCAGATACGATATAAAAACATGAATAATATAAACGATTCACAAATGTATTGGTATGGCCCTGATCTAATAGTAACTTTGCCTCGTCAAGAGATTCATGGGCACGATCAATTCTATATTTAATAAGCGCCTGTATTTCTTCTTTCATAAGATTACACCGTCTTTTCTGATATTCTCATACAATGGTAGTGTAGTATTTAAGCGGAACTCCCAATCTCTGTTACTTATTAGAAAAACTGTCAATACTGCCCCTGTATCAAGCTCAATCGGAAATAACTGACGACGGAATTCATCTTCCTTCTCAAGTGTAACTTTACCATCAGTTAAAATTAGTAAGTCATAATCAGATTCAGGCCCTGCATCTCCTCTTGCCCTGGAGCCGTAAAGTATAACCTCTGCTGAAGAATCAAGTCTTCTGATTGCCTCACCACATCTTAACAATATTTGTTTTTCTATATCACTTAAAACACTACACGCTTTTAATCGCTTCAAACTGTCACCTCAGGGCTATCTTCTTATGGACATCTTCGTCAAGGTAAAGTTTTATCATCTACTCAAATTCTTTATCAATTTCTTCCTTATTATCAAAATAGTAGCTAAGTGCATCAAATGCTTGTGCAGGCGTAATATTTGGATAACCATCAAGAATTTCTTCAATGCTCATACCCGAGCGGTAGTGGTTTATTATTGAGACTACAGGAATTCTTGTGCCTTTTATAACGGCCTTGCCCTCATACTTGTTTGGGTCTTTTTCAACATATGAATGTACAGTATTTATAACTGACATTTCACACCTCCTTGTTTTTATACTTTATACCCATTTTCAGGCTCTCTTAATATAAACCAATTAAACAAATTGAACTAATAAACCGTTTTTATATCACATCCGCAAACGACCGCTCTACTTTTCTGAAATAAAGAAGGCCGCTGATAAATATCAAAGCTGCGATTACTGATGAAATTGCCAGCAAACCCCAGTTAATAGATTGATGCCCAAGTACTGAGGCACGAAATGCCTCAATGATTCCACCCATTGGATTAAGGGAAAGTATCCATCGGGATCCAGCCCTTCTCCCGTCTTATTATTATTTCATAATTTTGAGACATTTTTCGCCAGGAACTACCTGCTTCAGATTTATTACAACATGCCCTCTATTTTGCTAATATCAAGCAATCTTGCAGCGTGATAAACCGTGAGTATCTCCACTAACTTATCTCTTATTCGATAGATTATTCGATAACTACCAAAAATAACTTCTCTGATTTCTTTACAACTTAATTCTGGAACAATCCGTCCGGATTCAGGAAATAATTCCAGACGTTCTCCCGCATCAAATATTTTTATAGCAAACATCCGTGCATAATAATCTGAATCCCTTGCAATAAAATTTGCTATAGCTTCAATATCATCCAGAGATTGTGGCGTCCATTTTATCTGAGCCATTTTTTCATCTTTGCTTTTGCTTCTTCATGCGAAACACATTGACCTTCATCTGCTTGTTTTATACCTTTTTCAATTTTTGCCAACACATATAAACGCTCCATTGCCTCTTCAATTGTAGTTTTATCTGGTAAGTCACGCAAACTGTCAATTATCTTTTCCTTATCTAAAGCAATCATTTCCATATCTCCTTTCTTTAATCTTTGCCGTCGAAGCCATAACTGATCTCCTCTCAGGATTTTTTTATTTTATGCCCTTTTTCAGACTTTCTCAAATAAATCAAAAAACTGTTCCATTAGTTTCAACTGTCTTAACCTGTCTTTCCCAGTTTATCGCGCCGATACCTTGTTATACCATTCGTAAGTTTTTCTTATCCCTTCTTTCAGGTTTATCTTTGCTTCCCAGCCAAGTCCTTTTATTCTTGATATATCGAGAAGTTTTTTAGGCATTCCGTCCGGCTTGGAAATATCATGTTTAATCTCACCATCAAACCCGACTGTTTCCTTTACAAGATTTGCAAGCTCCTTTATCTTTAAATCTTCTCCTGTCCCGACATTCACAAATTCACCAATATCTTTGTAATCATAATTCTCCATCAAATATACGCAGGCATTTGCAAGGTCATCTGCATACAAAAACTCCCTGTAAGGCTCACCGCTGCCCCAGAGAAGGACATAATCTTTGGTTATACCAAGCTTGGCAAGTGGCTGCGATATAGATGCTTCATCGGAAAAGCCGGTACCAGTGTCCGTTGTCCGTGACCGTAAGCCGTCATTCCCGTGAAAACTGGAATCCAGAACTAAGCCATTGCTCTGGATTCCCACTTGCGTGGGAATGACATTCCCATCAATACCAAAACCTAGGGGAAAAGCC
>JAHEYR010000084.1 GCA_023251485.1 Bacteroidales bacterium | reverse complement strand
CAGCATCTTTGGGCTGGAGGTTGACGAAAGAAGCATTTATGAAAAACTTGAGTTTTATTTCTGAAACCAAGATTAGAGCTAGTTATGGTTTGGCTGGTAATAATGCTTTCAGCAGTAATTACCCATATATTGGCTTACTAAGTCCTGATAATTATGTATTAGGAAATCAACTTGCCAATGGCTTAGCCGCATCTACGCTAGGTAATACAAAATTGGGCTGGGAAAAGAGTAAGCAGACTGACTTGGGTATTGATCTTGGTTTCTTTAAACAAAGAATCTATTTCATTGCCGACTATTATCGTCGATTAACAACCAATTTGTTATTAAATGTAAACGTTCCTACGCTAACCGGATTTAGTTCTACTGTTAAAAACATCGGAGAGATGGAAAACAAGGGTTGGGAGTTTGCACTTACGACCAGAAATCTTGTCGGTAAATTCACTTGGAGTACAACCGCCAACCTCTCACTTAACCGCAATAAGGTTTTAGCTTTAGGACCTACGGGCGATCGGATTCTTAGTGGATCGGGTGTGGGTGAAACGAATGTTACCATGATAGGAGAACCTATCGGAAGTTTCTTCGGTTACAAACAACTCGGTGTGTTTAAAGATCAGGCTGACTTAAACGCCTATCCACATTTTGCTGACACACAAGCAGGGGATGTGAAATTTGAAGATGTCAATAAAGACGGAAAACTCGATGCAAACGACCGTACCATTATTGGAAATAACCAACCAAAGTTCACTTATGGATTTACCAATAACTTTACTTATCAGGGATTTGAACTGAATATCGTGTTTAATGGAGTTCAAGGCGGAAAAATTCTTAACCTGAGTCGTCGTTTTATCGATAATCTGGAAGGTGGTCAGAATAACCTTACAACAGTACTTGATCGTTGGCGTTCACCTTCTCAACCTGGAAATGGGATTGAGCCCCGTGCTAATTCACGTACCACTGGACAAAATAATGCGATCTCGTCTCGTTGGGTTGAAAGTGGTTCGTTCCTAAGACTGCAGAATATAACTTTTGGTTATCAAATACCTCAATCAATCCTAAAGAAAGCCAGACTCCAGAGTGGCAGAATCTATGTATCGGCTCAGAACCTAAAGACATGGTCGAACTATCTGGGATATAATCCTGAAGTAAGTGGTTATGAAGGAGCTTTGACAGGAGGTGTTGATTACGGATCTTATCCTTTGGCAAAAACATTTATTGTGGGTTTGAATCTGGGTTTCTAACAAAAACAATCATAAAGCTATGAAGACAAAAAAATTATATATATCACTAATTCTTGCAATCTTTTTCAGTGCTTGTAGCAAGGATTTTACAAATCTTTCTCCAAAATCAGATATTGCAACAACAAATTTCTATAATACAGCCGATGATTTCAAAACCGCTGTCAGTGGAGCTTATGGCTCATTACAGCTCGGAGGCGTTTTTGGAAATATCTATGTTTTCGGAGATATTACAACTGACGATACATGGCCATCTGTTTCAGGTTCTGTAACGGATCAGGATCAATTTGACAAGTTTTATCTTATCACTACAAATCCATTTATATTAAGTGCATGGAATGATAGCTATAAAGGTATTTCTAGGTGTAATGCTATTTTGTCACGAATTGATGCTGTGACTTTTAAAAATGATGATCTGAAAAAACAATACAAGGCAGAGGCAAAATTTATCAGAGGCTTGATTTATTTCAATCTGGTAAGGATTTTTGGAGATGTGCCATTGGTGCTTTCTGAAATATCTAATCCTGATCAGGGATATCAATTTGGTCGAAATCCCAAAGCTGAAGTTTATACTCAAATAGAAAAGGATTTAACCGATGCTATTGATGGTTTAAAGGCTAAAACTGCATATGCTTCTACAGATTTGGGACGGGCTACAAATAGTGCTGCTCAGGCCTTGCTCGGAAAAGTGCTTCTGACTGAACACAAATATACGGATGCCGCTGTACAACTTAAAAAGGTAATTGATTCACAAATCTATAGTTTGTTACCTTCATATGCTGATGTCTTTAAAGCGAATAATAAAAATCATGCTGAATCAGTATTTGATGTTCAATACAAATCGGGGTCAATCGGAGAAGGAAATTCTTTACCAAACTCCTTTGCTCCTGAAAACTCAGGAAACGCTGTTATTCAGTTTGGTGGGGCTGGAAATGACCGTCCTTCTACTGATTTGGAACAGGCTTATGAAAATGGCGATTTACGCAAGAGTGCTTCTATGGCTACCTTTTATATCAATGCATCCGGGGTAAGAGTTGATTATTATTATTGCAAAAAATATTGGGATACACCAGCTGTTGCTAATGATAATAACAATAACTTCCCTGTTATACGATACTCAGATGTTCTATTGATGTATGCCGAATGCTTAAACGAAGTTGGTTATGTTGCTGATGGTGATGCTTTTAAAAATCTTAACCTTGTGCGCCAACGTGCCGGATTACCTATTAAAACAAGTGCTGAAATTTCTAATCAGGTTTCTTTCCGTTTAGCTATGGAACAAGAACGTCGTGTTGAATTTGCATTTGAAGGCCAACGTTGGTTTGATTTGGTACGTACCGGTCGTGCTGTTACTGTGCTGAATTCGAAAGCAACGCAGATTGGCATAAAGAAAACACTGACTGACGCAAATTTGATTTTCCCTATACCACAAAGTCAGGTTGATATCAATAAAAATAAAATAATTCAGAATCCTGGCTATTAATTGTTCTTAACAGTTTTTTTACAAGCGTTACCGGATCATTCCGGTAGCGCTTGTTTTATTACCAGATACTAAAAGCTCATTCAATTCTACTCAATTGCTATGAAACGAGCATGTTTTGTAAATACAAACACCGTTATAAATATGCGAGCTCCATCTAACCTATAAAAACAATTTATTTACAGATGAAAAGAGATTTTATTATCCTATTTCTTTTAGGAATCTTCCTTTCAATTGAAATGAAGGCTCAGCAGTTGCCATTATTAAATTTCAAACAATTGGAAAACACACACGACATATCGTTGTCTCCATGGGGGCCATATTCGAAAAAATATGCCGGTATATCACATATTGCAGATCAAGCAAGTGGCCTTCGTTTTGATGTGTCCGTAATGCCCGGATATTATCGTAATAAGGTATTAATTCCAAATGTCTTATTTGAGTCAGGGTATTTTCCATGGGAAATCGACAAGGACATGCGGCGGGTAACCTATCGGTACGAATTAGAATGGAAGGATCGGGTTTTTGTGGATGTCACCTATCATATTCTTGATTCTTCATCTGTTTTGATAAAAATGAATTGTGTGAATAATACTCCGATTTCACAGAATCTGGCGTTGAATACAATGGCGTATCTCGACTATCCGGATGTTTATCCTTCCGTTGCGATTGAGCTTCCGACAAATTGTAAATGGCACAACGGTATTTCATATAAGGAATTAATATTTGCGAATCCAAGACCAACAGATCATCTGGTCACTGATGGATTAATGCGCGGAGAGGTACGTAATAATGACTATGTTGGGGGAAGTGCTTTGGCTAAAGATTTTGGTCGCGATAAAAAAGACCTTGTCGTTTATGCCATCCCTGTTTCAAAAGACCAACTTTCAGGAAAACTGTGTTTTCGATATCGGGTTAGAGATAATACTACGGCAATCTTTAAGGCCTCCGGCTTACTTAACGAAACCATTGCATTTAAAGGCAGTGGAAAGTTTGAATTGCTGACCATACCTTATCATGCAGAAAAAGACGGGACTACTGCACTCACCCTGGAATCAATGGGAGAATCAGCTATTGAGCTAAATGGTTTTTATTTAGGATCGGATAAGAGCATTCGTGAGGTTCAAATACAGTCGATCGTTAAAAAGTTCAAGCCTGAACTTCAGGTAAATTCATTAAACCGTACTTTGATAATGAAATATGCAGATGCTCCGGTTTATTATGGCATTGCCTGGAACTTCTCTCCTTTTATGGTTCGTGAACTATTGAATGACGAATTGGATATCTTTTTTCGTAAAAATGTGCATAATCATGTCAATACTGTTATTCAAGGAAATGGGCTTGGACATTATACCAACGTATTTATGCGACCAGTGGAACTTGCCCCAAATACATCTAAGGAAGTATCTGCACTGATTTGTACCGGAAGTAATCAATTTGTGAAACAACGACTTGAAGACTTTGTGCAGACCAAAAACATCCAATCTGGCGCTAAAGTCATTGATGATAAAAATACAAATAATATTTTGCCTGAGGGAAAGCCTTATGTCTTTAGTAATAAAATGATGCAGGCAGCCATGTTGTCAAATATTGTATATCCAATATATACGCAACAACAATATATTCGACATTTTACACCAGGGAAATGGTGGAATAGTTTGTACACATGGGATTCGGGGTTTGAAGCTTTAGGCTTGTCTGAAATAGATATCAACAAGGCAATTCAGTGTATCAATGCTTATACTACCCCTGTTGGAAGCCAGTCTGCATTTATCCATCACGGATCACCAGTTCCTGTACAAATGTATGTCTTCTATGATTTATGGAATAAAACACAGTCGACCGATTTACTGGCATATTTCTACCCGCGTCTGAAACAATATTATGTGTTTATGGCAGGAGAAGGAAATGGTTCTACCACTCGAACCCTGTCGTCCAACTTGTTGAAAACATGGGATTATTTTTATAATTCCGGTGGTTGGGATGATTATCCTCCCCAAAAGGCTGTCCATGATAAACAGTTGGAATCATGTGTAACGCCTGTAATAACGACCGCACATTGTATTAGGATTGCAAAGATGTTACGACAAGCTGCAGAAGCTCTGGGATTGAAACAAGATATTCGTCAGTATGATGCAGATATAAAGCTGTTTACCCAATCACTTCAAAACTACGCATGGGATCAGGCCTCGGGGTACTTTAGTTATGTCAAGCATAATGAAAAGGGTGAACCAACAGGTTTCTTTTTTGATTCGGCCAGCGGAAAGAACTATAATATGGGTCTTGATGGTGCCTATCCTATCTTCTCGGGTATCTGTACTCCAGCGCAACAGGAAGTGCTACTAAATCGGATTTTTGCAACCGATCGGATGTGGACTCCTGCTGGTATTGGCGTTGTCGATCAATCAGCACCTTATTACCGGATAGATGGATATTGGAACGGCTCTGTCTGGATGCCCCACCAGTGGTTTATGTGGAAAGCAATGCTCGACCTTGGTCGAAGCGATCTGGCATATAAAATTGCAAAAACAGCATTAGATGTTTGGAAAAATGAGAATGATGAGTCGTATTATACCTTCGAACATTTCTTTTCGAAATCAGGAAGAGGAGCCGGTTGGCATCAGTTTTCGGGACTATCATCTCCTGTGCTTGCATGGTTCTCTGCATATTTCAAACCCGGTACTGTTACAGTCGGTTTTGAAACATGGATCAAACATCAGTCATTCTCAACAGAAAACACAGGATATCAAGCAGAATTATCTTTTGATCAGGTTACCAAACCTCATTCCAGAAGTATGCTTGTATGCTTGAACCCTTCTTATACCTATGAGGTTTACTTTAATGGTGTTAAAATATCAACCACTGTACCTTACAAAGGACTTTTGCAAATAACTCTTCCTGCCTCAAATACAAAAGGACTGTTAATTGTGAAGCCTATGTCGGACTCGGGAAAGTAAAACGGATTGGTTAATTGATTCTCATTTTAATAAGTGCAATCTCTGGCCGGTGACCTATTCTTACCGGTGGTCCCCATGATCCGAACCCAGGAGAGACATAGAAATGGGTGTTCCCTATTTTCTTATATCCCATGCTGATTTCAAACATCGCCTGAGTGATATAATTCAGTGGCCACAGCTGGCCGTCATGTGTATGACCGGAAAGCTGTAGTGTGATATTTTGTTTTACAGCCTCTTCCAAATGGAAGGGTTGATGATCCATTAAAATAATAGGACGGCTTCTATCCAGCCCGGCTAATAAGTTTTCGAGGGATAAACGTTTATGTCCGGCATGCGAATTGATGCTCCGATCTTCTCTTCCGGCCACATAGAACAATCCATTAATATCGGCAACCTTATCGCGAAGCATCGTGATTCCATGTTGTTCCAGATATTTGCATGCAGCTTCAGCACCGCCGATGTATTCATGGTTTCCAGTGATGGCGTAGATTCCCAAGGTGGCCTTTAGCTTGCGAAGAGAGTCGCCCAGATTTTGTCGGATAACAGGAGCCAGATCCTCATCAACAACATCTCCTGCAAATAAAATCAGGTCGGGCTTTAATCCATTGATGGTATTAACCAGCTTATTTACACGACGTGGACCAATGATGGTGCCAAGGTGAATATCAGATGCCATTACAATGGTTACCTCCTTTGAATGAGCAGACGGTATGCCGGCCTGAATCTCTATTTTGCGTATATATGGATGAATGGCATTAATGTGTCCGATAATCACTAATATACCAACGAAGCCAGTGGCAGCGTATAGATAGATTAATTTTAATTCTGCTGTTGGATGTATTAGGAAAGAGGGGAGGAATGGTAACATCCATCCCATGAGTCTGATGATGTCAATCACTACTACAATGAGGAAAAAGTAGAGCATTGCAGCTAACCAAAACGAACCAACCCATGTAAAGAGGGTGCTGATCCAGGTTTGCCATACCCGTTCGAGAACTCGGCCAAAAACAAAGGCACTTGCTATAAAAATAAAGATAGTGGTAACCCATCCGGTCATTTTTGAATTCGAAGGCAGTGCTGCAATAGCGTGTTTAAAGATGTAATAATTGATTAACCCATATAAGGTTAGTACAATACTGAAAAAGATCAGAAAAGGTGATATCTTCATAAAAGTGAATTACTTTATCTTTTTAAACTTCAACTCTGTAAAATCAAAATCAGGATTCGGAACATTTATACGCATCTCTTCAACTTTGCCATCCTGGTTGAGTACAAAGTTTACTTTACCTTGAGGGAGTGAAGGGAATGCTTCAAACCGGAAACTAAATGTATCATAATGCCAGTGTTTCAATGTGGCATTAAACTTAGGAGCCGGAATAAATGAAAATGTAAGTTCTCCGTTTTTTAACTCAACAACTGAGTTTCCATAAAGTTCGCCACTATATGTGCCTGTATAAGCTGCCAGATCAAGGGTCGGTTTTGTGTCTTTTGCCCTGGCTTTTTCCTCTTCGAGTGCCTGACTTTTACTAAATTCGGCTTGTTTTTTAATGTTTTCGAGGAAGAATGCACTCCAATCTTTCTCTTTTCCACCCAGTAATACATCCAATGTACGATAAGCCAAGGGCATGAAGAGTGAAGAGTTCTTGTTGGTTACGATAATGAACCCTAGTTTCTTTTCAGGAACTATACATGTATATGAGGTCATCCCATCGTATCCACCACTGTGGCTTACAATCTTATAGCCGAGATAGTCATTTAATCCCCAACCTAATGCATATGCTTTGAAATGGGTCGATGGAAACATTTTTTCAGACCCAACTGTGACATTCTGAATCGTTTGGGCCGACCACATATCATGACTCCTCTCTCTTGAGAAGATTACTTTTTCATTGTATGTCCCATTATTTAACTGGAGTTTCAGCCAGTTAGAAAGATCGGCAATGCATGAGTTGATCGATCCTGCCGGGCCAATGTTATCCCAATCAAGATATGGAATAGAAATGACCTTTCCTTCGTAATCGGTGTGACATTGGGCTACATTATCCATGTTTTTTAACTTGCTCACACTGGTATTGGTTCTGGTCATGCCAAGTGGAGTAAAGATTCGTTCAGCCAGAAAATCATCCCAGCTTTTACCACTCACTGCATGCACAATCTCACCGGCAGTCAGGAAGAGAATATTAGAGTATCCAAAGTGCTCTCTGAATCCGTATTTGGGTTTTAAGAAGCGTGCACGGCGGATTACTTCCTCACGTGAATAGTTGGAGCCATACCATAAAAGATCGCCGCTAAAGGTCTCCAAACCGCTACGGTGGCATAATAAATCACGGATCTTCATGTTTTGGGTGACATAAGGATCGTACAATTGAAACCATGGTAGATAATTGACGACAGGGTCGTCCCACTTTATTTTTCCTTCATCAACCAGTATTGCTAAAGCCGCAGCGGTATAGGCTTTTGTATTAGATGCTATGGCAAACATTGTATGCTCATCAACCTTCTCCGGCTTATTTACCTCCAGTACCCCAAATCCCTTTTGGAATAGAATGCTATCATTTCTGACAATGGCTATTGCCATTCCGGGAACCTCCCAATCTTTCAATGCCTTTTCATAATAGGCACTCAATTGAGCCAATGAAGACTGTGTAGATTGTTTCTTTTGAGCTGTTGCATTCAGGGTGAATAGCAACATAAGAACGATGAGGGCTTTAAAGCCAAGGCCTGCCAAAAGCGAATAACGGGTGGGTTGAGAATTCATAAGGTTTATTTTTTAGCGTGAAGTCCACATTCTTTGGTGTCTGGATTTTCCCACCACCATCTGCCCGCTCTAACATCTTCGCCGGGAAGGATAGCACGTGTACAAGGTTGACAGCCGATGCTTGGAAATCCTTGTGTATGTAGGCGGTTATGGGGAACATTGTTTTCGCGAATGAAGTTCCACACTTCTTCTTCTGTCCAGTTGATCAATGGATTGATCTTGACCAATTGATTGGTCTCATCCCATTCTACTAAATGTAGGTTTCTACGGGTAACGCTTTGTTCTTTACGTAATCCACAGATCCATGCATCTAGACCTTTAAAAGCTCTACCCAATGGTTCCATTTTACGAACTGAACAACAAAGCTTTCTGTTTTCAACGCTTTCATAGAAAAGGTTAATCCCCTTTTCATTTACCATCTGTTGAACTTTCTCTGCATCAGGAAAATATATCTTCAGTTTCATGTCATACCTGCTGCATGTTGCATGTATCAGATCGTAAGTCTCAGGGAATACACGACCTGTATCGAGGGTGAAAATTGTAGCCGACTTATCAATATTAGCGATCATATGGGTGATCACCTGATCTTCTGCACCCAGACTGGATGAAAAAGCAATCTTTTGTTTGTGATAGGCAAGAAAAAAACGGATTACCTCTTCAGCAGAAGCATCTTTTAAGCGCTCATTCCATTCAGATATTTGTTGTTGTAACTGCAAATTCATGATTAATTGATCTTTGTGTGTATTAGGATGATGATCGTTATTCTCAACGTTCAGAAAGTAGTTGAGAAAACAATCCATTTTATTGAACTACAAAGGTATTTCATTCGTCAATAACTTCAATGGAATTGTTAAATTTGTAGCGTCTTAGAAAGAAAAATAATAGATATGAAGGTTCATTTTATAGCCATTGGTGGTAGTGCCATGCACAACCTGGCCATTGCTCTCCATAAAAAAGGGTTTACCGTTACGGGATCTGATGATGAAATTTTTGATCCGGCCAAAGGACGACTAGCTCGTTATGGATTGTTACCAACAGAAGAGGGATGGCATCCTGAAAAGTTGGATCACTCTATTGATGCGATCATCCTGGGTATGCATGCGCGTGCTGATAACCCGGAATTGGCCAGAGCACAGGAGCTTGGGTTGAAGATCTTTTCATATCCCGAATATCTTTACGAACAATCGAAAGACAAGAAACGTGTAGTTATTGGTGGAAGTCATGGTAAAACAACCATCACTGCTATGATTCTACATGTATTGCAATATCATAACATCGATTGTGATTATATGGTAGGTGCACAGCTTGAAGGATTTGAGGTAATGGTGAAATTAAGTGAATCAGCCGGAATCATGGTCTTTGAGGGCGATGAATATTTAACTTCTCCGATTGATCGTCGTCCTAAGTTCCATCTTTATAATCCTGATATCGCATTGATCAGTGGTATTGCATGGGATCATATCAATGTCTTTCCAACGTTTGATATTTATGTTGAGCAATTTAGAATCTTTGCACGAATGGTGCCATCATCGGGTGCTTTAATCTATTGTGCGGAAGATAAGGAGGTGGTAAATGTAGCTAAATCTGTTGCTGATCAAGTAAGAACAGTCCCTTATGGAATACCGGAATTTACGGTTCATAATGGTGTTACTACCGTATCTCATGATGGAAAGAAAACCGATATCCTGGTTTTCGGTCAACATAACCTGCAAAATATGAATGGTGCCCGATTGGTATGTAATGAGTTGGGGATATCAAATGATCAGTTCTATGAGGCTATACAATACTTTAAGGGTGCCGCTAAGCGATTGGAACTAGTGGATAAAAATGATCAGACAGCAGTTTATAAAGACTTTGCTCATTCTCCTTCCAAACTAAAGGCTACCACAACAGCGGTAAAGGAACAATTTCCAGAACGACGATTAGTGGCGTGTATGGAACTGCACACATTTAGCAGTCTGACGCAAGAGTTTCTGCAACAATATAAAGGAGCTATGGATCAGGCTGATGTTGCAATTGTCTTTTTTAGTCCGCATGCCATTGAACTAAAACGCCTGCCTGCCATTACTTCTGAAATGGTATTAGCTGCTTTCGGTAATCCCAATATCAAGGTTTATACCGACTCTGACAAGTTACAGAAGGACTTATTGGCGATGAGTTGGAATCAGGCTAATCTATTAATGATGAGTTCGGGTAATTTTCATGGAATTGATTTTGCGGAATTAGCAAAGGGAATTCTAAAAAAATTCTGATTCTTAACGTATTGTATTGTAGGGACAAGTCGCGACTTGTCCCTACAATTGCAGAATTGTAATTTAAATCAGTTCTATTTTCCACTAGCCTTTTTCCATTCTGACTAACGACTGAGGCTATGGGCATTGGCTGTTTGCGGGAGTATTCACTGTCACCTGCGAAAAGGTGAATGCGGAAGCAAAACTTCCGAAAAGCACGTCACCCGCCATTATGCCAAGCCGCTGTTAGCAGCAGTTTATTTCATTCCTGTCAGCACTTTTTCTAATATTAAATTAAATTCTGTCGGTTTTTCTATCATTGGATAATGTCCAGTTGCAGATATAGTTTCTACTTGAAAACTATTTTTGCAATGGTTTTTCAGTCCGGTTTCGTTTGTTGGAAAACCGTCATTGTTTATTAAATACAACTTGTAATTAAGCTGTTCTAATCTTTGTGCATCGGTATAAGCGTATTGCATTTGGTTCATAAATGTTCCATAGCCAATAACGGAATCGCTATTTGCAAAATCAGTTTTTACTCTGTCTTTCACTTCCTTTGAAGTTGTTGGGTGAAAAAGCATCATATCTGCATATACAGGTGCTGAATTTTTAAAATCCTTTTCAAGCATTGGAAAAAAGTCGGTCATTTGTTTCATTTGTTCTGGTGTAAATGCAACGTCAATAAATTTGAAATTGTCAACACCTACAACGCCTACTATTTTGGGATTGTTGGTTAATGCTGTTTGTAACATAATTTCGCCTGCCATAGAATGTCCAATGATTACAACATTTTTAAGGTTCATTGTGTCAATAAATGCTGTTACATCATTGGCATATTCTTCAATTGTCCAGTTGGTTCTTTCGGCTTTGGATTTGCCAAAGCCCGGCAAGTCAATTGCGTAGACATTGTAATTTTTAGAAAAATAATCAACTTGGTTCTTCCAATAGGTGCCGTCAATGCACCATCCGTGTAAAAATAGCAGTGTTGTGTCGCCTTGTCCTTGTTGGAAATAATTGATTTCAACTTTTTTTTCTCTGATTGTGAATTGTTTAGCTGTCATGCTTTTTTGTGTTTGTGCCTTGCTTACATTCGATAAAAGTGAAGCAATGACGATTAATAAAATTGCTTTTTTATTCATTTTGTTTGAATTTGAAGCAAAGATAAAAGGCACATAGGACAGCCCTTTGTCAAGGGTCTAAAATATTTTTTTAGAACGTTCTTCTAAATAGAGTTCAATACTGAAAGTCTTGTCGGGTTTGAAATAAGTTTGTAGTAATTTAAGTTCTTTTATTCTGTCAAGGCGAAACTCTCTTATTTCTTGTCGTAACTCACAAAACGCAATGGTTGTCCAAACAGCACCGCTAAAATAAACTGCGTAAGGTTGAATTGTTCGTTCTGTTAATTCTTCTTCCTTTTTTGATTGATATTTTATTTTCAGTTTTTCGCTTTCTGTAATTGAATGCTGGATACTGTTTAAATACAAACTTGTCGGTGCCCAAGGTTTATGAAATCCGATTCTTGAATTTAAAAATTCCAATTTGTCTTTGTCTTTGAGTGATAAAACTGCTTTTATTTTTAAAAGTGCAGATTCGTAATTTTGTTTAAGAGAATCTTCGGTATGGTAGTTTAAAATTTTACTTGTTGTTACCAAAGCTCTTGCTTCTTCCATTGAGAACATTACAGGTGGCAACCGATAACCTTCTACTAAAAAATAACCCTTTCCCTCTTCTTCGCCAATTGGAACACCTGCAAGTCTTAATGTTTGAATATCTCTATAAATTGTCCTGTTTG
>JAHEYR010000083.1 GCA_023251485.1 Bacteroidales bacterium | reverse complement strand
GTTTTGCGGGTGTTGGTCCAAGAATTGCTCAATCATTATCCAATGACTTATACACTACATTCAACAACACTGTGAACACAGGCGCGTTGATTGATGGATTCGTGGGTCATTTATCAGGATTTGATTTCTTCAAAACCAACTTCTTTACACGCCAAATTGCAGGTGCAGGGCAAGCGGGTGGTACGCCTGATGCAGGATTTAAACTTGCGGGTACTGTAACTAACGGCCCAATTGTTGGTGGTAATACAATATCTGTAACTGGATTGGTGCCAAGCGTTGTTGCATTTAACATCGGCGATATCATCGAGGTATCTGAAGACGCTGGTGTGTTCATGGTTAATCCATTGACGTATGAGCCTTTAGAGCAGCGCGCGCAATTTGTTGTTACAGCAACAGTTATTGCGTCTGGCGGTGGTACTGCTGATATTCCAGTGAATCCAACTATTGTAATTGACGGTGCGCGTCAAAACATATCTGCTGCTATTCCTAACGGCGCTCAAATGTTACTACGTAACAGTCATAACGTATCTATTGCGTATCACACTCAAGCCATAGTATTCGCAGCGCCTCCATTGAAGCAATTGCGTGGTGGTGTTGAGGCGGTAACTCGATACTCGGACCTTTATAAGTTAGCAATGACTTATTCGTTGGGTGCTGATATTCGAAACTACGAGCAGCTAGACAGGATTGACTTAATTTGTGGTGTTGCAATCAACCCAGAGTTCGCAGTTCGTATTTGTTCATAAATTTGATGATGTCGACGACATTCGTGTCGTTGACATGCTTTACAAGGATGGTTTTATGAAAGGTGTTACCGCAATTTATAACGGTCGTGTGATTGATAAAAAGTATTTTAGAGCATTTATTCATGCTTGTGATGGCCAAAAAAGATTGGTGGAGTCATGGGAAGAATATGAGGCCAATGTGCAAACAGGATGTTGGTTTGCTACAGAGAAAGACGCAAAAGATGCACTTGCGATGAAAGAAGTAGCTATTGCTCAAAAAGAAATGGAAGAAAAAGAAGCTAAAAAAGCGCGTAAACCTCGGGTTTCCAAAAAAGAACAAGAAAGTATTGTTGAAGCTAACGAAGAATTTAGTGCAAAAGAATCTGAAAACGAAGAGATGAGCGAGGATTGCTCCTCTATAGATGATTTTTTACCTAACGCGAGTGCATAATGAGCTTATCGGTTCGTGAATTTGTTTTACAAATGTATCGATTGATTACTGCATCTAATCCTGTCATACCTGAACATGGAGACGATCAGAAACTCGCTATTCGTGTGTTAAATCAAATTCTAACGAGCTATGCCAGTTCAGGTCTCATGCTAACGATTGCAAAAACTGTATCGTGTCCTATAGACATAGGCATTAAAGAAGTCTTGTTCACAAATCGAAATTACCCTACTGAGACAACGCAAACAGAATTAGTGACTCTTGTTAACGGTTCGCCTTCATTTAATGTGGTCAATGGCGGATTATATTCCGTGGATGATGAGGTGACGGGCAATGGAATTCCTGCGAATACTATTATTAATGACATTAGCGGCAATGTGATCGCATTAAATAATGCTTCGACATTAAGCGGTCAGTCTACATTAACTTTTGTTCATGACACTACAGACCCTTCAATTGTTTATATTAAAGAAGGGCGTCTTGCAAACCTTGATAGCGCATGGCTGTTATTAAGTGGCGTTACTTACCCTTTAATTGATAAATCACGCGATGAATTCTTGGCTGCTTGGAAGTATGAGCCGCTCGAAGGATTGCCACGATTTATTATTACTTACCCGCAAACTGATTTGGTGCGCGCACAAATTTATCCTGCGCCAAGTCAATCTTTTGAATTTAATTGTCGCGGAAAGTTTCAGTTAACGTCTTTAACGGCAAATGATACGCTCCAAGGACTGCCTGATTATTTTGAACTTTATTTGCTTTATGCGTGTGCTAAATATGTATCCAAGTTTAAAGGACGTGGTTCTGCATGGACGCCCGATTTAGAAGCTGATTACCGTGAATTGAAAGACAATATGGAATCAGCGAGTGAGGTTAATCTTTCCATTGCCGGAGATGAGCAATCTCTCTTAAATGGAGCATATCGAGTCAAAGCTGGAATTTGATAAATGATTCTTGCCGTGTCGTGGTTTACGTTATAGAATATCTCTTTTATAGGAGATATAAATGGAAAATATAAATGGTTTTGTAGTTGCAGGTGAAGTTTGGATTTCAGAGAAAAATTGTTATAAATGCAATGCTTTATGTAAGGTATGCAATAAAGAATTTGAAACAAATTATCATGCATTGCATCGTATGAAGAGCTGTGGCTGTGCAAGACCAATAAAATTAAAGCCACTCCCGGATTATATTAATGGATTTAAAATTATAAAATGCCATGGATATAATACAGTAAGAAAAAATGTACGATGGTCTACTGTTGAATGCAAAGTATGTAAGAAAGAATATGATGTTGATCCAAATAAGTTGCAATATAGAAAACATTGTGGATGCATGAAAAAGGATGTGATTGCTAGTAAATATAATAAATCACATCCTCAGCTATCCCAAACAATTAAGCGTATGATTTCACGATGTTATAACAAGGATAATCAAGATTATTATAATTATGGCGCCAGGGGAATTACAGTTTGTGATGAATGGTTGAAAGATAGAAATATATTTATTGAATGGGCTTTAAAAAATGGATTTGAAAATAATAAAAAATTATCCATTGATAGAATTGATTCATCAAAAGGATATAGTCCAGAAAATTGCAAATGGTCTAATGCTATAGAGCAAGCAAGAAATACAAGAAGAAATGTTTTAACAATGAGTTTAGCTCGAGAAATTAGAATGGATGCTAGTAATATGACTTATATAGAATTGGCTAAAAAATACAATGTAAGCAAGGGAACTGTAGCTGCAGTTCTTTCTTATTCAATTTGGAAAGAAATATGAGCGCTGCAAAGATTGAAGAATTACCAATCTTTTGTTTTTTTGACGAGCAAAGGTTCCGTCAGTTTGGCGCCATGACATGTTCCAACTGGTACGGAATTAAAGTCGATAGCGGTAAAAAACAACAAGCTTTGTATCCAGCAATGGGTCGTCAACATGTTCGATTGTTCAATGAAAACAAATTGGTATTCAACAGCCAGCCAAGAGCTATTTATAAGTCGATTAACTACACTTATGTAGTGGATGGCACAACTGTGTATCAGGTCGATCGCTTTTACAATCGCAAAACTTTATCTATAAGCGTATTGCTAGGTGGTCCAATATGGTTTGCCACCCTTCCGGTTGGAACTCAAGTATTTAACATGATGACCGATGGGCGTCGTATTTATGTCATCAAAGAAGATGGCACGAATGTTACCTCTGAAATTGTAACCGATCCCAATGCACCAGGTGGTGCTGATACAGGGGGGAAGCCTCTTTATGTCGCCTCATTTGGGAATCGATTCGTAGTGAGCCTTGCAGATTCACCCGATTTTTATTTAACACAAGTTAATTTAGCAGGAACACCAAGCACTTATTTCACGATTAACGCTCAGGCGGTACAAGCAAGAGCCTCGGGAATCATAGGTCAATTTGCAGTATTGCATAATCAGCTGTACATCATGTGTGATTTCACTACTGATGTTTGGTCAAACATTATCACTCAAATAACGGTAGGCGGTGTTACCGTTGAATTTCCCTGGAAACTCAACACATCTTATAACTTTGATTTCGGCATTGCGAGTCCTTCCAGCCTAGCCGTGGCTTTTGGCATGATGGTATGGCTTGCTAAAAACCAAGACGGACTTGTATCTTTTATGATGAGCAATGGGCAAACGCCACAAGACATATCTTCTCAGGCGATTAACATTTTACTGGAGAACTCTGTTCATCCCGAGTCACCGAATCCTTTCTTGACCGATGATGTGCAAGCATTCCTATATCAATATGAAAACACAATATTTTATCGTGCGAGTGCCGGACAGTATTACGGATTTCAACAAATAGACATTAATGACAACGCGCATTGCATTGAATATAACTTTGAGATTGGCACATGGGCAAAGGCAATTGAATTAAATGGCGAGAGAAATCGAATTGAAAAGCATGTGTACTTTAATAATCTGCATCTGGTGACAGTTCGTGATGACCCTGCACTTTATTCGATGGCGGGTAACATTTATCACAATGAGATTAGAAATCCAAGTCAGCCCAATATTCAAGCAGATGATGCATTTTTGAAATATCCAATGCGATATGAGTTGTGTACCAAACAAATATACTTACCGGATTACTCGGAGTTCATGGATGAATACGTGGAAATTGACTTTGTATTTGGCAATAAGACGTTTTATAAGAGCATGGCCCCTTATCTTAATACTGTATATATTGTGGGTGAAGACTCTACTCCAGACAATCCGATTTACATGCTTACCGAAGATGATAAGTTTATTATCGCGGAGCGTGGGAATACGCCCCAGTTCGATGACAATCACTATTATGCGTTATTTAAGCCACATATTGAGCTTTATTATTCTGATGATGGCGGCGAGACATTTATATACGCAGATGTTAGAGAATTTAGCCCTCTAGGTGCTTATAGATGGAAGATGCGCTGGTATGAGCTTGGGTGTTCTCGAAATCGATGCTATTCGCTTGTGTGCGTGAGTTCAGCGCCTATCGTAATACTGGGAGGCGTGAGAAATACACGCCGAGTCAGCGGAGGGGCAAACTAATGAGTATTTTCTTAGAGCGCATTGATTCAGCACCTCTGGCAAACACTGATTTTGACATGCAGTACATGCAGTGGGTTGGAAATCTGATTGATACATTGAACGAGGTTATTTCAGACATTCAGAATGCCTTTAATTTATTTGAAGCATCAAATTATACAGACACGCAGATTGCAGCCTTAGAAACTGCAGGACAGTTAATTGATGGTGTTATTTTATATGACACGGTAAACCAGGTTTATGTGGGTCGCCAAGGTGGCGCATTGGTACAGTTTACAACGGCTGCATACCCTTAAAAAGGAGTTTTAAATGAGTTGGTTATCTAATTTTTTACATCCTGAAAAGGGTTATGAGAAAGGCCAAGAACAACTTGATAAATATTATGATCAAAGCCAAGGCTATTTGCAGCCTTATAATCAATATGGTCAAGATGCCTATGGTGATTTGAATCAAACCATGAAGAATCTTCTTAATCCTGCTCAATTGCAAGATGAATGGATGAAGAATTACGATCAAAGTGAGGCGTCTAAATACGCGCAGGGCGATGCCATGCAACATGGGGTTAATGCGGCAAGTTCCCTAGGATTGAATGGATCAAATACTGCTTTAAATGCGATTCAAGGTGGTGTGTCGAGAATTGGCGCTGAAGACAGGCAAAGTTATCTCGATCAACTCATGCAAAAGTACATTGCTGGCGCTGGTATTGCTGGGAATATATTCAACACAGGTGCTAATACAGCGAATAATATGAGTCAAAACGCCAATAATATGGGAACTAATTCGGCGAATATGGCTTATGGAAAGCAAAATGCGCAGGGTAATTTGTTTGGTAACTTAGTTGGCGCAGGAGCTGGGCTTGTAGGGAGTAAGCTGGGGCAACCTCAAACCACGAACAACTGGAATTATTCATAAGGATTGATTATGGCACTTAACATTCCTTTGCCTGGTCAACCAGGTGATGCACTATTAAAAGGTATTGATACGGGTTCGCAAATGTTTGCGCGCTTGATGCAGCCAATTATTCAGCGTGAACAGTTGGCTGAACAAGGCCAATACCATAAAGGTCAATTGACGCATCAACAGCGTGCTTTAGAAGAGCAGATGAAGCAGCATCAACAGGATTATGCGTTGAGGCAGATGGCTGAGCGTAGAATGGGGCAGAATACGGCATTGCAACGTCAATTGCTCCAACAAAAAATTATGGAACATGAATTAAAAACAAATCCTAAAAAATTATTTAAATTCATTCAAGGCATTAAGCAGCAAGCCGCTCAAAATGGCGCCCAAATGCAATCAATGCCCAATATGGAGCCACAAAGTAATGAAATGGCGTTATTTGAGGGTAATGGGATGCCAAGTTCAGAGGAAATGGAAACCCCTAATTCTGCTCAACAAATGCCACAAGAGAATCAAGCTCAACGGTCAAATCAAGGCTCTTCATTGTTGGGCAATTTATCCCCTGATGAGCAAGTTATGCTTCAAATGGCTGGGATTAAAATTCCATCTGTTAAAGAAAATCCCGAGCATAAACGATTTGCTGAGTTGCAAGATAAATTAAAGCTTGAGAGGTTTAAAACAGAACAAAGAAAAGCATTAGAACAAGAAAAAATGAATCTCAAAAATGAATCGACACGCGCTAAAACAATTCAATCGGCAACGAATGACTTGCCTCATTTAGAGCAAACATTAAGCGCTTTAGAGAACATGAAAAAAATTGCCACAAATAATCCTGATTTATTTGGTCATAGCGGTATTGCTGGGTTTGGTGCTGAAGGTGCAGCTCAACGCTTTGCAAATACTACAGATAATCCTAATGCGGGTAATTGGCAAACCCTTGGATTAGGGCCTATTGTAGCGGCAGAAACCAAAATGTCTGCACGAGGCAATCAATTAGCTTTAAAACAGGCTCTTGCTAATAAGCCTAACTTTTCTGAAAAGCAACCTGTTGCTTTGGCAAAAATTGATTCCAGCATTGAGCAGATAAAGAAAAGCATTGAAGAGACAAAAAAGATAGCAGGAACCCAAGGTTCTGGATCGGAAAAAAGTGTGGTTATTATAAATCCAGATGGAAAGAGATTCAAAACTACAGAATCAAACGCAGCACATTTACCTGCGGGGTGGAAACGTGGCTAAATCCAAATTTGATGAATCTTTATTAGAGCCTTTAGAAGAAGAAAGCTCTTCTAATAAAAACGCCAATTCATTTAATGAATCGTTACTGGCTCCAATTGAAGAGGAAAACCAATATTTACCGCCTAAAAAAGAGGGGTTAGGAACTACATTACCAAGAGATATTCTTATTGGCCTATCAAATTTAGGACATAAAACCATTAATACATCTTATGATTTAGCTAAAAACATTGAATCTCAGGGAAAACAATTTGGTAATGAGGTAAATAAAGCGTTACCCATGGACAAATACATAGGAACTAATAAATTACCGGGTTCCGGTTCCTATTTTCAAAACTTAGTTAATTCATTTAACAAAGAACATAATGTTCCTGATGAACTTATTAATAAAGATTGGAATCAATCTGCATCTGAAAAAATACCTCACCAACAAGAATATGATTTTGCAAAGTTGTTAGGACAAGAAGTAACCCCTTCAACTGGAAGTGAGATTATTCAAAAAGGAATTGAATATGCTCCTGAATTAGCGGGTATTGGCTCTTTATTGCGAGGAATCCCTTTGACAGCACGAGGAATTATGTCTCGCATGTCTTCCCATAAACAAGGCGCATTAAATCAAGCGCGTGAAGATTATGGTAATCTTTTTAACGAAGCTTCAAATCAGGGTATTACCCATGTATTTCCTCCTCAATCTGCATTAGATAATAGACATAGAATTAATGCTAATTCTCAATCCAAGCATAATCGATCCCTTAATGAATACATTCAAAATCCAACATTAGAAAATGCGCATAGAGCACAGAGTGAATTAGGAAGCCTTGAGCGTCACTTAGATTCCATTGCTAACAAGAATGGATTGACGCCCACGCAGCATCGAACTTTACGTGCAACACAACAAACACGAAACGATATTAGACAGGAAATGCTTGGTGAAAATGGATTTGGATCCCATCCTGAGTTGGCAGAGCAATATCAAAATTTAACTAACCAATATCGTGAAGGTGTTGTTCCGTATACACGCTTAGAAGAATTAACGGAAACAGAAAACAATAGAATGATACCAAAAACCGCTGTTAATAAATTATTAAAAGACGATCAGTTCTTAATTGAATTATCGAGAAGATACCCGGGATTATTTTTACATAAACCAGGAACAAAGAAAGCAATTAAATCAGCATTAGGAATTGGTGTCACAGTAGGCGGTTATGAGGGAATAAAAAAATTGCTTAAATAATTAATCTATTAAAATAAGAAGAACAAAACATATAAATGAAAAGGTAAAACAACCTAAAGCGCTCATAAAATACTCCTAAACGGCATTTAAACTAATTTCAGCGAATGTAACACAACAGGAAGTACGATGGACGTAATGATAAGACCAACGAGCAATAAGAAACGAGAATCAATCTTCTCTTCAAGTTTGACTAGCCTTTCTTCAATTTTCATGAATCGCTCATCATTAACTTCTTTCATAACACGAAGTTTAACTTCATGTTCTATATATTGCTCTGTTGTAATTGTATCTGTTTTCATTTCGTACTCACTTTTATTTAATAAAGTATATACTGAAAAGTGTTCACTAAACAAGAATTTTAATGAAATTATTTCACTATAGATGAGTAATAGTAAAAAAATGAAGAAATGATATGATGTAAAAAACAAAAGCCGAACATATGGGCTCGCAACCCGTTCGGCTTATAAAGTCAACACTATCCATGATAGGAACATTATAACCAATGAGCATTGATTTAGTAAACCTATGTTTGAAACAAAACAATTTATCCCAATCTGAAAAACACATCTTAACCGTACTGTGCTACAGAGCAAACAAAAACAATCAAGCTTATTCTTCCATCGAAAGATTATCTGAAGACTGCTCTTGTAGCATTAAAACCATTGAGCGGACACTCAAGAGTCTAAGAGATAAAAATATTTTAATTTACACGAATAAATTAGCGCCAAATTCAAAATCAATTCCTATTTATAGTATAAATTTAACCCACGGACAAAATGGGGGTGCGTTAAATTTACGCACGGACAATTTGTCTTTTACGGACGGACAATTTGTCCCTCAACGCACGGACAAAATGGGTATACGGATAGACAATAAAAAGAAAGACAATAAGAAAGGCAATGGAAAAGATTTTTTCTCTTCTTTTAACCTAACCCATATAGAGACTAAAGAATTATTATTTTGTTTCGAAAATAACTATAATTTGGGTTCTGATTTTAAACATCTTCAGGATGTATTCGAAAAAATGAAGGAAAATTTCTTGGATGTTGCTTAGATAAAAAACAATCGACATGCTAATATCAATGTATAGATAATATAGGGAATTATTATGGCTGGAGTTCGGGGAAGTAACCCAATTTGGTTCATGGTTGATTTGGCAGCCAAGGCGTTTACAGACAATTTTTACATGTGGGTATTGGAAAATACACTGCCCTACATTCCTGCACCGGTTTATCACGATCCCGAATTAAATGTGGCATGGACTAATCCCATTCAGTTTCTAGCGAACGGCACGCTGCCCAATGATATCTTCTTTGAAGAAGGAAAAGTATATCGTTTAGAGTTTCGTGAGAACGATGGGCTTGTGTCTCCGACACAAAACGATCCTCTGATTTATGAAGTTAATAATTACATGCCTGGTTCGGAGGGTGAAGGGCCAATTGAAGATGTAGGAATTTCTTCTGATAACCAAATCACAAACCCTCAGTTTTCATTGACTAACTTTACATCGCCTTATTCTCTATCAGCAACAAATCCAGACCCTTTTGAGATAGCGCCCGGTTGGTTTTTAGAATTAAGTGGCTCAGGTTCGATAACAATTGAAAAAACACCCTTAAATGCAGCAAGCATTAACCCAACGAACGCGCCTTATGCACTTCATTTTGTCATGAGCGGATGGTCAGTAGATGGTGTTCGATTGCGACAACGGTTAAATCAAAATGGAATGCTATGGGCTAATAAATATGTGTCGACATCCATTACAGCTAAGGTAAATGGAATAAATCAGTCGATAAAAGCCATCTTGCAAGACTCCGAAGGCACGCCAATAGCTCCAGGATTATTGACTGCAACCACGGTAAACACGGATTGGAATGAATTTAAAGGGCATGCCCTGTTGGCCGAATCTACAAATGATGATATTCCACCAGATGCCTACATTGATTACGTACTTTATTTGCCGAATTCAGGCGATATTTATGTATCAAGCATCCAGCTTGTTGTTCAAGTGGATGAATTTGAGCCTGTATTCATTCAAGATTCTGTAGACAGGCAAATTGACCATACGTTTCATTACTATTCACCACAATTAAAATATAAACCTATTCCAAGCATGTTGACGGGATGGGATTTTCCGTTGAATCCGTTTCAGCTGGGTGATTCTGGAACTATTAATACGACACCAAGTTATGTTTGTGATCAGACTATTGCTGCAACTTCAGCAGGTTCAATGGGATGGGGGAGGATTTCAGCGAGCGGTTCACCGTCTTTTACAACGGGTACTAATGCACAAGCATTTTATATCCAGCAGTATTTAAGTGGGCCTCAAGCGCTTGAGATTATTTTATCCAAGTTGTCTGTGTACTTAAGTGCTTATCAAGAGAATCACGCTGGTACTGTATGCCGTACTTATCTTTATTACAATTCTGGTGGCGGAACTATACCCGTTCTTGCTACGGGACTTGGCACTGTAAATGGAAATGGTGAATTTACTTTAACGGCTGCTAATTGGAGCTTAATTCCTTATTTGAATGGATTTTCAAACAACTTTACATTGGATGGCCAGGCCGTTTCTAATGAAAAAGTATTTTCTGGGATTAATGGATCGGCTTATTTCGGCGCTGTAAGTGCTGCTAATTTTGCGATTGTAGTTACTTTTGCATGTCCTTCAAGTGGAACACTTGTTGTACTTGATTCTGTGGGCATGATGGCCGGAGAGATTGCAACCCGACCAGCACCTCAAACTTTAGATCAGGTTCTTCAAGAGTGCCAATATTACTATGAGCGATCAAGAGATGTGCGTTTATCACAAGCAAGTTTAGTAGACAGTATTGTATGTAAAATGCCTGTATATGTTGCTGGCTCTTCTGTAGCAGTTTCAAATTACTTTTTATATGCAGGTTCTTTTAATTTTCAATATAAAAATAAAAAGAGAGCAGTTCCAGGAGTGACAACAATAGGAACTGTTACAGGTACATCAGGCCAAGTAACGAGAGGCTTATATTATCCTGGTGTCGCAAATGCAATTCAATTAAGAACCCAAGATATCCCCTTAAGCCCAACATGGTCATCCATCGCCGGGTTAAGTGAGTTTAATGCTTTCCCTACACTCACAACATATATTGATACTGTGGCTGGAGGTTTAGGATCTACCGCCAACACATTCTTTGATGGATTTAATGCATTTCAATACATTTTAGACTCACGATTTGGCATAGTTTAAAACAAGGAGTAATAGCGTGACTATATCTTATAATTCAAATTATAACGAAACATTACCGATGAGCGACACATGCATTCAATTTGGTCTTGGTTCTAATGTCGAACAAACTTATACTGTTCCCGGCAACGACACACAGCAATACCAAGCATTTTTCTCCTACAATCAAGTGGCAAATGTTTTTGTTGGGTTAAACGCAACACCTGTTGTTCCTGCATCTGGAACAGTAGGAACACAACAATTTAATGAATTTCGCCCGGAAAAGCGCTATGTTAGAGGCGGAGACGTTCTTCATTTGATAACTCCAGATGCAACAGCTTACGCCGGAGTATCATTAAGAGCACTGCAAAGCTAATTAGAGTTCACAAGGAAATCGTGACATGGTTAATACAATAAAATTTAGCGAGATGCCCGACGGTGGAGACATTGCTAACAATGAAAAAACGCCCGGACTTGAAGGAGGTGCCAACGTCCTCTTCAATAATCCATGGACTTTTCTTCCCTCAGGAACAACTGCTGAACGCCCTCCAATTACTGCTGATATGTATTTTAGGCTTCGATTTAACACATCATTACAAAGCTATGAGTATTATTCTTCGGTTTCTGGCGACTGGGTTCAACTTCAAGATTCCATTGATGTTCAATCATTTCCTTTTGTTATTTATACGGCTGAGCCGTTACTTCCTTCTGCGTTTGACTTAGGTACTTTAAATGATGGATTGTTAAAGCAAACTGTAACAACTGGTGTTGCTACTCTTGCCAATGCCTTATTAAATACTGATTATTATGGCCCTGGAATGAATCCCCTTCCTGTATCAGAAGGCGGAACCAGCAGGCCATCCTTTACTATCAATACGCTAATCACTGGCGGCACAACAATAACCGGAACATTGCAATCGCTTCCACCAGGAACCGCGGGACAATTGTTAACTTCTCGTGGCCCAGCATTAAGACCTGCGTGGACAACAGCAACATTCCCTTCTGGTTCTGGAACTTTAAACCATTTGTTGCGCTCTGATGGCACAAACTGGATTGAAACAACGGCGACAACTATAGACGTTAATGATGTTCTCAGTGGATTAACTCAGTTAAATGTAGATAATTTACGACTTGATGGAAATACATTATCAAGCCTAGACACAAACGGGAATATTAA
>JAHEYR010000082.1 GCA_023251485.1 Bacteroidales bacterium | reverse complement strand
TAAATGTAAATGTACTCTATGTTTTACCATTGGTTTTAATCGTTTTGTTTTTGTTAAGTCGAAAATATAGATTGACTCCTTGGAATAAAATGACAAACTTTGCATGATTTTATAATTTAATTTACAATCATGAATACCATAACTAAAACCGTACTCATTCTTATACTTGGCATGCTAAGTTTGAATCTAACGGTCACTGCCCAGCTCTCTTCACGATCAGTCAATCAATATGTTAATCCTTTCATTGGAACTGCTGAACATGGACACACTTATCCGGGAGCTCAGGTTCCTTTCGGGATGGTTCAATTGAGTCCGGACAATGGATTTCAAGGATGGGACTGGTGCTCGGGTTATAACTATGCCGACAGTGTCATTGTTGGATTTAGTCACACGCATCTTAGCGGAACAGGAATCGGTGATTTGTACGATCTATTGGTCATGCCAGCTGTTGCACCTTTCAAGACCGGAGCTCCTAACCGTCCGGAGAAAGCCAGTTATGAATACTCTCTATTTTCGCATAAAGAAGAACTTGCCGAACCCGGATATTACAGGGTGTTATTAAAAGATTATGGCATCTTTGCTGAACTCACCGCTACAGAAAGAGCAGGGATGCATCGGTATAGCTTTCCTGCGAACAAACAACCTGTCATCATTCTGAATCTGCAACATGCCATGAACTGGGACGCGGCTGTAGATACCCGGATCGAGATACTCGACAACCAGACCATTGCAGGCTATCGTCTCTCTACAGGTTGGGCTAACGATCAGCACATCTATTTTGTGGCTCGCTTTTCACAACCTTTTATTAAACATGAAATCAACAATCAGAAGATCGTAAAGAAGACCGGTGAACAATCTGGTGACGCACAAAAAGGATATTTCTGGTTTAGTAAGGATGCAAATAAACCTATCTTATTAAAAATAGGGATCTCGGCAGTCAGTGTAGAGGGAGCTATGCAGAACTTAGAAAAAGAAATTCCGGGTTGGGATTTTGACGACATCAAAGACAGAGCCCGTCTGGCATGGGAGAAGTCGTTGGATGTGATCAAAGTCAGCGATAAAAAGGAGAATGAGAAAACGATCTTCTATACGGCATTATATCACAGCATGTTGGCCCCTACCCTTTTTAGTGATGTGGATGGTAGTTATCGTGGCGCTGATGGCAAAACCAGAATCAATAAGTCGTTCGTAAACTACACTACTTTCTCATTGTGGGATACTTACAGGGCATCGCATCCGCTCTTCTGTCTGATACAACCCGACCGTGTCAATGACATGGTGAGTTCTTTGCTCGCTTTCTATAAAGAATCAGGCTTGTTGCCTAAGTGGCCATTGGTGGGTTGCGAAACAGGAACGATGACCGGTTATCATGCAGTACCGGTAATTGTTGAAGCCTATCTAAAAGGATACCGAAACTTCGATGCTGAGCTTGCCTATGAAGCCGTGAAGAAAAGTGCGATGCAAGATGTGGAGGGCATTAAATACTGGCGGGATCTGGGGTATATACCTGCAGACAAAGAAAATGAATCGGTGTCGAAAGCATTGGAATATGCATATGATGATTGGTGTATTGCTCAATTTGCCAAGGCATTGGGAAAACAACAAGATTATGAGTTGTTTTTAAAGCGAGCCGGTAACTATCGCAACTTCTTCGACGCCTCTACAGGCTTTATGAGAGGTAAGATGGCTAACGGGGAGTGGCGTACCCCCTTCAACCCATTCATGGCTGAGCACAGAGCTAACGACTATACAGAGGGTAATGCATGGCAATATACATGGTTGGTGCCTCACGATCCGGAAGGATTGATCCAACTAATGGGAGGTAAAGAAAAGTTTAGTAATCGACTGGATTCATTATTCCTGGTTAAATCTGACTTGTCAGGCAAAACCGTTTCACCTGATATCTCCGGCTTAATCGGTCAATATGCACAAGGAAATGAACCCGGACATCACACCATCTACCTCTACAACTATGCGGGAAAGCCCTGGAAGACGGCAGAGAAGATTCAATATATCAGAAAGAACTTCTATAAGAATGAGCCTAATGGAATCATCGGGAATGATGACTGTGGACAGATGTCGGCATGGTATGTATTCGGAGCAATGGGCTTCTACCCTGTAGATCCTTCCGGCTTATTTTACGCCATTGGAAGTCCTGAATTTGAACGACTCGTTTTAAAACTACCTAATAATAAAATCTTTGAGGTGGTGGCACGAAACCTGAGCGACAAGAATATATACATAAAATCAGCACTACTCAATGGGCGTCCTTTTATGCACAATTACATCACCCACCAGGAACTGATGCAAGGTGGACGGTTGGAATTCGTCATGGACAAAAAGCCTTCGGGTAGCTGGGGGGTTGGAAAAAACAACACTCCTCCCTCAATGACACATTAACAGTAGATCGATCTACTTCTTAAAAAGCGACAGTCAAAAGGATTGTCGCTTTTTTTATTCTCATCAAAAAGACATTTCAGTTTCTGTTTTTCACTCTTCAGCGCTTATTATCGTCGATACAAGCTATTTGAGTTGAACTGTTTTTATGGTAATCATACTTTTGTGATGTATAAGAATGATGTATCCACCAACACTAATTTTTACAAATCACACTGCAAATGAAATTACAACTATTAGTTTTTATACTCTTTTTAATTTTATGCTATACCCGGTTATTTGCAAATGAAAACGGCCCCACTATACCGGGGCCCAAGACAACTATCAGTGGAACTATCCGCGACAAAAGTAATGGCGAGGCTCTGATTGGAGCAACGATCTATGTAAAAGAACTAAAAACCGGAACCGTATCTAATAGTTACGGATTCTATTCATTAAATTTATTGCCCGGCACCTATACGCTGGTGTTTTCATACATGGGGTTTCAACCTGCGGAGAAAACGATAGACCTCAAAAAAGAACAAACGCTGAATATAGAGTTAGTCAGCAAAGAGAAACTACTTAAAGAGGTCGTGATAACAGCGAATAAAGCTGCGGAAGATATCAGGAAACCTGAGATGAGTGTGAATAAACTCAATGTAAAAACCATTCAACGGATCCCTGCTTTAATGGGTGAAGTGGATGTGATAAAAGCGATTCAGCTACTTCCAGGGGTGACATCAACCAGCGAAGGCTCTTCAGGGTTTAGTGTCAGAGGTGGCGCTGCCGACCAGAATCAGATTATATTGGACGAAGCTACTGTATATAACGCATCGCATTTGCTTGGGTTCTTTTCAGTCTTCAATAACGATGCGATCAAAGATGTCACACTTTATAAAGGAGATATTCCGGCATCAAACGGTGGCAGATTGTCATCCGTATTGGATGTCAGAATGAAAGATGGGAATGCCAAAACTTTTTCGGGAGAAGGTGGCGTCGGAATTCTTTCAAGCAGACTGACCCTCGAAGGACCGATTGGTGGAGAAAAAACATCTTATATGATTTCGGGAAGAAGGACCTATGCGGATATGTTTCTTCCTTTGGCTAGTAATAAAGAGGTTAGAAACAACACCCTATATTTCTACGATCTGAATGCCAAGATCAGCCATACCATCAATGAAAACAACAGAGTGTTTCTCTCAGGATATTTAGGCAGTGATGTCTTTAAAAATAAGTTTGCGAAGATGAGTCTGGGAAATCAGACGTTCACTGCACGATGGAACCATCTTTTCAGCAAACGGCTCTTTGCTAACTTCAGCCTGATCAGCAGTAAATATGGCTATGAGCTGGGAACACCTGATGGAAATGCCAACTCGTTTGACTGGACCTCTGAATTGCATGATTACTCATTAAAGGGTGACTTTACCTGGTATATCAACCCTTCGAATACCATTAAATTTGGTATCATATCGACCTATCATACGCTGGATCCGGGTGTGGCCAAGGGCATTGGAAGCGAGAGTATTTTCAAAGAGTTTATCATCCCGATGAATTATGGTTTTGAACAGGCAGCCTATATCAGCAATGAACAAAAAGTAACCAATAAACTGATCTTCAAATATGGACTTCGTTTTTCAGTCTATCAGAATATCGGAAAGGGAACCGTCTATAATTATAATGCGCAACACGATGCCATTGATTCGGTGGTCTATGCAGCAGGGAAAGTATTTAAAACCCAGGGAGGATTAGAACCCAGACTTGGCATCACCTATAACTTCACACCTTCGATGGCGATGAAAGCAAGCTATTCGCGAACACTTCAATATCTGCAACTCGCTCAGAACTCCACTGCAGGAACACCACTCGACTTATGGTTTTCATCGAGTCCCAACGTAAAGCCTCAGATCTGTGATCAATATGCGATAGGGTTCTTCAGAAACTTAAAAGATAATACACTCGAGTTTTCGGTGGAAGGCTTTTATAAAAACATGCAAAACACCATCGACTTCAAAGATCATGCTGTGCTCTTACTAAACGAAAAGCTGGAAGGGGAACTCCGCGTAGGTAAGGCTCGTTCATACGGGTTAGAGTTTCTGCTGCGAAAGAACGAAGGACGTCTGAATGGCTGGATCAGTTACACCTATTCGAAGACCGAACGCACGATTCCTGAGATCAATAACGGAAAGACATACAGAGCACCTTATGACAAGCCGCATAACTTTGTTATCGTCTTCAACTATGAGCTGACTGCCCGTTCGTACCTATCTGCCAACTGGATCTATTCATCGGGAACACCCATGACGGTGCCGGTTGCAAGAGCCATGATCGGCAATAAAATTGTTCCGATCTACAGCGAACGTAATGGATACAGAGCAGAAGATTATCACCGCTTAGATCTCTCTTATTCAATTAAAGACAAGGAAAGAAAGAACAGGAAATGGAGTGGTGAATGGAATTTCTCACTCTACAATGCCTACGGACAAAAGAACGTTTGGGCCTTAAACTTTGTACAGGACGATAAAGATCCAAACAAGAGCTATGCGGAGAAGACCTATCTGTTTACGTTCATCCCATCGATAACCTATAACTTTAAGTTTTAAGAATCCTGTTGATAAATCCTGCTCAGGCAATTATGCCGGTACGATTTGAAGAGAAATAGAAAAACGACTAATAACTGAAAAACATGAAAATCTTGAAATATATACTGCCTTGTTTGTTGGGTTTGATTTTTGTACAATGTACAGAAAAGATCAACATAAAGCTCGACAGCACCTCCGCCAGACTTGTAGTTGACGGGGCTATTACAACTGACACGGTAGCACATAAGATAAAACTATCCACCTCTACTGATTATTTCTACAATGAGCCTGCTCCTGCTGTTACCGGTGCACTTGTAAGTATTAATGATGGTACTTCGACAATCATACTCACGGAGAATCCGGTTGGAAGTGGTAGTTATGAAACACTATCGACTTTTTTTGGTGTACCTGGCAGGGTCTATAAGCTCCACATAGAGCTCAAAGAGGCGCTTAATGGACAACGTATCTATGATGCCACCGAAACGATGCCTAAACACGTTAAAATCGATTCCATACAGATGGAATTCAAAGAGGATATCTTCAAAAAGGGTGCATGGCAAACCAAACTTTATGCACAGGACCCATTGGATGAAAACTTCTATAGTTTTAGAGGATACAGAAATAACGTATTGGTAACCGACTCACTGAACAGAGTTATAACTACTGACGACAAATTATTTAACGGACGATATACGAACGGCATAGCTGTGCTTTACTGGAACCAAAACATGAATTGGGAAGTAATAAACACGGGGGACCGGATTAAGTTACAACTAGGTACGATAACAAAAAACTACTATAACTTCATACAGGAGCTTCAACTTGAAGTTGGAGAGAAAAACCCACTCTTTAGTGGTCCTCCAGCTAATGTCAGAACCAATATTTCGAATGGTGGCGTTGGATATTTCGCAGCATATGCCACTAGCTATGCAACCACGAAGATAAAACCCATTCCCAACAAATAAACTTCCATTACTACTCACACTTGCAAATCTAAATCACTACATCTCACTACGCTAAAACGAAATCGAGGCTATTCCTTATAAAAGGATAGCCTCGATTTATTTATATGAAGATTTTCCTCCGAACGGTCGAAATGACGCGGTAAGGGAGATCCTTATTTTGCTTTTCTGAGGGTAATCAATTTAACGCCATGAGCAGGAACAACAGCCGAGAATGAATCAGCAAAAGTACCCTGATCTTTCTGACGCCATACATCATGTGCTACTTGTTTACCTGCCAAACCAAGCGCATTCCATGTTGCTTTAACAGTTTCTTTTGTAGTGTTTCTGTTAAACAAGCCTACAGCTTTTGAACCATCTTCGAGATCTTTAGCCCAAACCTCAAGGCCACCGTCTTTAGATACCAACGAAGCTTGTTTTCCAAGAGGATCCTGATTGATATCAATCACTTCGTCGTTAGTCAGGAGATTCTTTGTAAAGGCATCCATCTGTGTCATATCACAACCAATGAGAAGCGGTGATGCTAATAACGACCAAAGTGAGATGTGCGTATACTGCTCATCTGGAGTCAGACGTGAAGGATGAAGCTGTGGCCCCCAACCTACTAAACCGACAACAAGCATATCAGGATCATTCCAATGTCCGGGACCTGCATATTTTTCATGTCCGTTTTGTTTAAAGCCAATGCCAGACATACTGCTCCATGAGTCAGTGATATCACCGGTAGTACGCCAGCAGTTACCACCAATTTCTTCTCCCCATTCCCAAACATTGCCCATTCCATATTGGCAAAGACTGAATAAGATATCGCGATCAACTTTATCTAAAGCATTACGTAAAACGATGTACGGTTTTTTGCATTCAGCAACAGTTTCACCCTTAGAGATTGTACCATACGAGCACCAGTCATACTTAATATAGTCGAAGCCCCATTTAGCCCATTGCTGAGCATCTTTATCTTCGAACTGATAAGAAGCAGTAAAACCGGCACAAGTCAAAGGACCAGGTGATGAATAGAGACCTGCTTTTAATCCTTTGGAATGAATATAATCAGTCAACACCTTCATGTCGGTGAACTTCTTATTGATATTGATCATTCCATTGGCATCACGAGGTTCGCCCATGAGCTTAGGATCTGTAGAGCCGGGTTTAGTTTCCCAACAGTCATCCATATTAATATAAGTCCATCCATGATTGATTAATCCTGACTTAACCATAGCATCAGCAGCAGCTTTTACTTTATCCTGATCCACTGCATTAGCGAAACAGTTCCAGCTATTCCATCCCAATGGAGGAGTCAATGCTATTTTGTCGCCTACAACAATTTTCAGTTTCCGTGTAGCCGTACCCAGACTATTTTTTGCTTTCAAGGTTACGACAGTTTCTCCTTTATCGTTAAGGACACCGGTTATAATCCCTGTCTTAGAATCTAAAGTGAGGCCTTGAGGAAGATTTTCTGCCGTAAACGTCATCGGTCTTGTCCCGGTAGCTGCAACTGTAAACATAAATGGATGTCCCGGACGCACACCAAATACCTTTGCACCATTGATTTTGGGCTTAGGAGATTCAAGTGGCGTTAGGATATAAGGTTTAACGGAAGGAATCACTCCAACAACCTGAGGTTTTACACCTTTATACAGAATAAAAGCATTAACCCAGTCGCCATGATCCCAATCAGTACCATCGCCAGCATCTTCAACGACAAGTGCTAATTTCTGTACGCCCTTTAAATTCAGATCAATCTTAACAGCTTTTGTTCCTGAGACCATGACAGGACTTCTGAAAACTTCTTTTCTATCTGCTAAGACAGAAAATACAACACTACCTTTGTGGCCTGCTGCTTCATCATCAAGACCAACCATCGCCTGAAAGTGTTGAGCAGTCCCCTTGAGATCCAGATTTATTAATCCTTCTGAATGAGAACCTACACCATTTTTAAATGTTTGACCTGCAATAGTTAGTGCATTGCCTCCAATGGACAGATTGGGTTGAGCGGTTCCCCATCCCTGTGTCACCTTAGAGAGATCAATCTTTTGAAGCCACAAGGTATCTGCCTTTTGGGCTTTTACCAATGATATACTGCATAAAGCAGCTAACATCAGTATAAAACTAATTCTTGGTAAACGGATTGTTGTCATTACAATATACTTTTAGTTTGAATTTTCAGAGTCAAAGGTCTAAAGAGCATTGAAATAAAACAAGAAAAAACTAGAAAAATTTAAAATCCTTATTTAGGCAGTGTAAAATAGAAAGTAGCGCCCCTACCCACACCACTGTCGGCCCACAAACGGCCTCCATGACGCTCTATAATACGGAGTACGGTTGCCAATCCAACACCTGTACCCGGAAACTCTCCCTGACTATGCAGGCGTTCAAAAGGCTTAAATAGCTTTGCAGCATTATTCATATCAAAGCCTGCACCATTATCCTGCACATAATAGATCGTTTCGTCGCCTTCTTTAAGTGTGCCAAAACGAATCTTCGCCACACTCTTATTCCCGGTATACTTCCAGGCATTACCAATCAAGTTATCTAACGCAATCGTCATTAATCCCATATCGGCATTTACAACTAGTCCCTCCTGAATAAATTCATATACAACCCTTTCAGAATAAGTATCGCGCAGCTTATCAATTACCTGATGAGCTATATTACTCAGGTCGACCGTAACATGATCAAGATTGGCATGGGCTGATTGAGAAAACTTCAATAAATCATCAACAAGATGCGTCATGGAAAGCGCAGAGGTCTTAATAATAGACAATAAACTTCTGGCTTCTCCATCCAATATATCAGAATAATCCTGAACCATCAGATCAATAATACCACTGACGTTACTCAGTGGTGAACGTAGGTCATGCGAAACCGTACGGGCAAAAGCCTCTAACTCTTTATTTTTTGAGATCAGATCTTCATTGAGTGCTTCCAACTGTGCCTGTGCCTGAATTAATTCATCATTCTTTTGGATGGCAGCTTCATAGATCGATAATAAGAGATCCAGAATCTGTTTCTTCTCAGAGTTAATGGCATATTTCTGACCACGAAATACAATCTCTATCACCATTTCGGCTCCACCACTTTGCCTGATAGAGCGATTGGCTAACAGATACTGGATTCTTGATAACAGGTATTTCTCCTCATAGGGTTTCGTAATAAAGTTATCAGCTCCAGCCTGAAGTCCTTTTATGATATCAAGTGGATCATGAAGGGAGGTAAGCAGTATGACCGGAATATCTCTGAAGTTGACATCATTTTTTAATATCGAACAGAATTCATATCCATCCATCTCCGGCATCACAATATCACTGATGATCAATAATGGTTGAACCTCGGCGATAACTTCAAATGCCAACTTGCCATTGGGACAAACTATTACATTCAACCCATTTTCTTCCAGTAGAAATTTAATTTTCTTTGCTTGTACGGGTGAATCTTCAACAACGAGGATATTTCCAAGTTTGGAATTAAAACTCATATACGAATTCATATTTTTTATTTTATTGATGATGAAACGTTTCTTTTAATAAATTGAATTATTTGATTGGGTGATAAGATATAACTTGCGGCACCAAGCCGTATAGCTTCACCTGGCATTCCATGGATAAGAGAACTCTCAAAATCCTGTGCTATTGTAACGGCACCTTTATCTTTTAATAATTTTAACTCTTCGGCACCATCATCACCCATTCCTGAAAGTATGATGGCCAGGACCTGATTTCGATAAACTTCGCGTAAGCTTCTAAAAAGAAAAGCTACCGAAGGACGATGACCCTTTTCCTTTGGATCTGCAGAAACCATAATGGTATTAAATGCCTTAACACCTAAATGATGATTGCCGGGTGCCATATAAGCTACACCCGGAGTTAATATATCGCCATCTTTGGCAATTTTAACCGGGATGCTCGATTGGATATTCAACCAGTCAGCATAACCCTGAGCAAACTCAATATCCAAATGTTGAACAATGAGAACAGGGACTGAGATGTCTGAAGGAATTTCCTTCAGTATCTTCTGCAACACGAGTGGACCACCTGCAGAGGCTCCTATCGCAATGACTCGGATAGGTTGGTTCGTCTCTTTCATTGCCAATGGAGCTTCATTGGAGACAGGCGTATGATGCGTTCTATTCCAACGTCGTATAACTTTAACTTCCGAAAGCAGTTTGATATTAGAAACAAAATGATGAACTGCATGATCAAAATCCGTATTTCCGACACCAACAGGTCGGGGCAAAATTGCAACGGCACCACATTCTAACGCTTTAAATGTCTTGGCAGTATCTGTAGTATCATAATCACCACTTACAATAACAATCGGGATTGGATTCTCCTGCATTATCTTCAGGGTAGCTTCAAAGCCATCCAACCGAGGCATATTGATATCCATGGTTATGATATCTGGTTTATCCTTTCTGACAAACTCAATAGCCTCCAGACCATCTGTTGCAGTTCCAACAATTTCTATCTCAGGATCGACAGAAAATATCTTGACCAGAAAGTTTCTCACTGTCAGCGAATCATCTGCGATGAGTATTTTAATTTTGCGCTTGGTCATAGGCATGAGATCAACATTACATTAAAGATAGGGACTAAATCAACCTATTTATTGCATCGATTAAATTACTTTGTTCAAAACTACTTTTCACGATATAGGCATTGGCACCTGATTCCATTCCGCGTTGCCTGTCGGAAGATTGCTCCAGCGCCGTAACCAATACGATAGGCAAGTCAGATAGTTTTTTATCACTTCGAATCTTTACAGTCAGTTCAAACCCATTCAATCTTGGCATTTCAACATCGGAAACCACCAAATCAAAAGGCTCTTCCTGTAATAATTTAAAGGCTTCAAAACCATCAACAGCGGTCTGCACAATAAAGCCGGCCGACTCTACAATATTGCGTAATAGTGAACGAGAGGTGATAGAATCATCAGCAATCAGGATATGTTGCTTCTCAACCGGAGCTTCTTCAGCCTCGATATTTGACAATAATTGGCCTTGTGACGACATCGAATTTGCCTCTTCTATCAATTGATTTGCATTTAAGACAGGGACAACTCTTCCATTTCCCAGAAGTGTAGCACCTGAGACATTTCTGACATTAACCAATTGTGATCCTAGACTCTTGATAATTCCTTCGTGCTCTTCAAGAATAGAATCGACAACAAAGGCAATACGCTGTTGACCGGATACCAATACCAATGCAGATAGATAACTGCTTCGATCTATTCGTTGCTTTCGCGTTGAAAGGTTGAGTACTTGTTCTAACCATACAAGGCCGATATTCTCTCCATTGTATAAAATAGTATTCCTATTTTCGAGGGTCCTGATATCAGAGACTTTAATTCTAATCGCTTTTTCAATAGCATTAATAGTGACAATGAACTGGTTTTCTCCAATTTTAACAAGGATACCTCTAAAAGTCTGGAGTGTCACAGGAAGTGTGATAACAAATTTAGTTCCTTTATCCTTTTCAAAATCAACAACAACAGAGCCACCTATCTGCGAAATATATTCAGAAACGATTGCCAATCCCAGGCCATGGCCCGATAGGTCGGTGATAAAAGGACTGGTAGATAATCCGGAACTAAAGATCAGATTAGAGACCTCCGCATCAGTTAGCTTTTCAGCTTTTTCTACAGTGATCAAGCCCAGCTTTATTGACGACTCAAGCACCTTTTCTTTCTGAATGCCAGCGCCATCATCACTGATGGTCAAAGTGATTTCTCCATCATTGATTTTCTCAACGACTAAGTTCACTTCGCCTGAACGAGACTTATTTTTCTTCAGCCGTTCTTCGGGTGATTCAATGCCATGATCAATACAATTACGCAAAAGATGGATGATGGGATCTTTTATCTTTTCGAGGATACGTCTGTCGATCTCCAAGTCATCACCGATCACAGTAAATATGACCTCCTTCTTTGTGTCGCTTGCCAGATCGCGTACTAACTTTGGAAAGAGATCTAAAACGGTAGAAAAAGGCAATAAGAGCGTGTTTTTGATACTAAACAACAGATCGTCAACAGTTCTGGCCATTATCCGATAATGCTGATCCATGTTTTTGGCAAGGATCGACACATCTTCGCGTATAAGGCTCGAAGCATCTTCAGAATTACCCGATTTCTCTTTCGTTTTATTATGTTGAACGCCTACTCTTTTTAATTCCTTTAAGTCGTGCCCAAACATATTCTTTGCAGTGATCAGCTCTTCTGCCTGGTTCAGCAGATCGGATAACTTGGAAACATGTATTCTAACAGTCTCCTTTAATGCGCTCACTTCGTGACGAACGACCTTTTTTTCTTTTCTCTTATAATAGGGCGAATCTGGACCGACATACTCGACTTTTTTATCTTCTACCGGCATGACCTGTCCTGTCGGAGGACTAAAATCGTCTATTTCAGTTTCACCATCAACGGGTTGAATACCTGTAGGAGCCTTTGAAACAGTCGGTGTGGCAGATAAAGGAGGGTTATTAACAGAAGTATTTTCAGGTTCATCATCCAATGATCTTACCGGCAATGTAGTTTTCTTAAATGGAGAGGTAGTCCCGACACACAATGACTGTACATCTTTCAAGGCACTGACCAGTTGATCATTCGATATCGTCTTTTTCTTTTCAGCGATATCGATGA
>JAHEYR010000005.1:43090-43892 GCA_023251485.1 Bacteroidales bacterium | reverse complement strand
TGAATAATAAACTGAAATATGAATAAACCTATACTGAAACTTATCGTGGTTGCTTTGATGCTAATCGCTCAATTCAAACCCGTTGTTGCCCAGACCGATGAGTCTGCCGATCAGAAAGCTAAGCGTATGCAGTGGTTTAAAGATGCAAAACTGGGTATCTTTATTCACTGGGGTATCTATGCTGTAAATGGTATTGATGAATCGTGGTCGTTTTACAACAACTACCTTTCATATGATGATTATATGAAACAGCTGAGCGGATTTACTGCAGCAAACTATAATCCCAATCAATGGGCCGATCTGATCAAGGAGAGTGGTGCCAGATATTCTGTGCTCACCACTAAACATCATGATGGGGTTGCGTTGTGGGATACCCATTTGAGCGACCTGAATGTGGCTAAGAAAACGCCTGCGGGGAAAGATCTTGTTGGTCCATGGTGTGATGCTATCCGAAAACGTGGACTTAAAGTCGGCTTATACTATTCATTGCTCGACTGGTCTGATCAAAACTATCCAAATTTCACCCGTAATCAAACAAAATACACCAACGACAGTGTTCGTTGGAATAAGTTTGTGAAGTTTAACTTTGGACAGTTAGAGGAACTTTCGACACGCTATAAACCCGATCTGTTTTGGTTTGATGGAGATTGGGAGCAGAGTGCTGAAAAATGGAAAGCGAAAGAACTGCGTAAAGCACTCCTTGGCTGGAATCCTAACGTGATATTGAATAGTCGTTTACAAGGTTATGGCGATTATGGCACACCCGAACAGGGGTTACCTATAACAGCACCTTCCGATAAAT
>JAHEYR010000005.1:0-43080 GCA_023251485.1 Bacteroidales bacterium | reverse complement strand
TTCACGTCTGCAGGGTTACGGGGATTATGCTACCCCGGAGCAGGGACTTCCCACAACAAGGCCCACAGAGAAATACTGGGAGCTTTGCATGACCGTCAATGATTCATGGGGTTATCAGCATACCGACCGCAACTTTAAATCGGCCAATCAGATTATCAGAATCTTTATAGATTGTCTGGCGCTTGGCGGAAATCTATTGCTGGATATTGGCCCACGTCCTGATGGAACCATTCCCGATGAGGAGGTGAAGGTGTTGAAGGAGTTGGGACGATGGACCAATAAACACCACGAAGCCATTTTTGGTACAGAAGCAGGTATCCCGCTTGGACATTATTATGGTGCAACTACCTTATCGAAAGATAAAGATATCATCTATCTTTTTGTCGATGGAAAACCAAATGGACCGCTTTTGATAAAAGGGCTTAAAAATCAGGTTAATAGAATTTGGGTAGTTGGTGCCGGCACCCGCCTGAATTGGAAAGTAGTTGGGAAAGCTTATTGGAGCGAAGTTCCCGGTCTATTATACATCGACCTCCCTGAAAAAGCGCAGGATGATCAGGTAACGGTCGTTGCCGTATTACTAAAAGGAGCCGTAGATCTCTATGGCGAAAAAGGACAAGTAGTAACCAACAACTAAAATATTAGTGAGAAAAAATGATTTTATGTCATTTTTTCTCACTAATTTTATGTTTGCATTTTAGAATCTGGTTCAAGGTTTTATCCGGTTTTTGAAGCACTTTTATCCGGATCAACTCATCATTATATCTGTTTGAACCTTCACCCCAATTTTCATTCTACCCTTAAAAGTATATCCCAATTTCAAAAGGGAACAATGCTTTAAAAATTCTGTGATAAATCTGATATGACCTAGGAATAACAGGTAGAATACCGGTAGATTATTAGTCGATGACTTGTCTATTTATCGCACCAGTGTCGCACGTGTTTCGGACCAGTTTCGCACGAGTCTCGCTCTATATAGCGAGACAGGTGCGAGACATGTGCGAGACACGTGCGAAACACGTGCGAGACGGATACACTTTATATACTCTTCATCCAGGGCTATTCTACCCTTTATCCTTAGGTATTGTCTTAACTGTGTCAAGAGGTTCTTTCGAGGTTCTATTGAGGGGGTTAGTTTAAAAACTATTTTGTCTTTTTTATACCGGGCTCATGGATTTATCTTCCAAAATAATTTGTTTAAGAAATTGCAAAACAGTGTATTTTTGCAGCAATCAACCATCCTTAAAAATTGAAATTATGATTTCACGCGCTAAAATATTCCATCTATTCGTTTTGACGATATTATTTGCAGGACTTCAGAATGTTGCGACTGCACAAAACAAAGAAAACGTCTTTCAATTTGGTAGTTGGGTCGGCGTTATTCAACTCAACGATGCCAATCACAATTCGGATATGCCTTTTAATTTTAACCATACCTTTAACAGAAACGGCAAACAAATTATCGAGATTGTAAATGCCGGTGAGCGTATCAATGTGACCGAATTTAGTATTAAAGACGACTCTCTTCGGATGAAGTTGCCCGTATTTCAGAGCGAAATAATAGCTCAAATGCTCGGTAATCAGCTGATTGGATTTTATTATCCAAAAGGAAAGGCAGAGGGTAATGGATACAAATTCACCGCTAATTTCGGAATAACTGATCGTTTTAATCAGTATAAGGAAAAATCGATGGTTAATATTACCGGTAAATATGAAATTACTGAGAATCCCGGAACAGCTGATGAGTCGAAGACGTTGGGCGAATTTTTTCAAATAGGTGATCTTGTTACGGGGAGTATCTTAACGACCAGTGGCGATTACAGATATCTGGATGGAAAAGTCTCAGGTCGTAAATTCATGGTCTCTGCTATTGATGGTGCTCATACGTTGCTGATTACTGCTGATGTGAGTGCCGATGGTAGTTTGGTTAATGGTAAATTTGTTGGAAGTCGTAAATGGAAATCAGAATGGAAAGGCGTAAAGAATCCAACCTTTGCTTTGCCTAAAGCTGATGAATTGGTAACGGTGTCTGATCCGAATATTAAATTCAACTTTGCATTTCCTGATATGGAAGGAAAAATTGTAAAACTTAGTGATTCACGTTTTAATGGAAAAGTTGTTATTATTCAGGCTGCCGGATCGTGGTGTCCAAATTGCATGGATGAAGTGAGGTATTATAAACCGATTTACGATGAGCTTCACACTAAAGGATTAGAGATTATTACGCTTTGTTTTGAGACGAAGGATTACGACAAATCGAAACAACGGATTATCCGTTTTCGTGATGCTATTGGTGCAAAGTTTGTATTCTTACATGCTGGCGAAGCCGGCAGCAAAGATAGGACAGCAGCATTCCCAATGCTTCAGGGACCATTGGCATTCCCATCCACGGTATTTATCGACCGTAAAGGTGTGATCCGAAAAGTTGAAACTGGATTTAGTGGACCTGGTACCGGGCAGCACTATGTTGATTTTGCCAAGGAAACGAGGCTATTTATTGAACAATTGCTTTCAGAAAATTAATTATTCTCATTTTATTTGTTTTCTTTCGATATGTATTTTACCTTCGATGCAAAAAATATTTTAAAATGAAAATCGATCGCCACTACACAATCTTAATTTGTTTTCTACTCATTAGCAATCTGGTCTTTTCTCAACAAAAAAAAGATAATGCTAAAGGTTCAACCCCATATTTATTCCCTCAATTTACTGAAGGAACGATTGTTTTCAAAGATGGGAGCACACACACTGGCATGTTGAATTATAACTCTGCAGTGGATGAAATGCAGTTTATAGGGCCAAATGAACAGATCTTATCTTTTGCCGAGCCTGAAAAAGTAGCAACAGTTACAATTGCTAATCGACGTTTTATGAATCATCAGAATCGTTTTGTGGAAATTCTGGTTGCAGGTCCTATCTCTCTTTTCTTGCGTATTCATCAAAAACGATTTGCTGAAAAAATTGGAGCATATGGTGGCGCCAGTGGAACCACAAGCATTGATAGCTATTCTTCGTATAAAGGAAATGATGGCCGTTATACAGATCTTTCACCCAATGAGGCGGTTACCTATAAGGCGGAATACCTTTTCTATTTATTGCGTGGCGATAAGATGAAGATGGTTTTAACTAAAAGCGAATTGCTCAAATACTTCCCATCTGTTAAAGAGTTGTTGAAGCAAGAGATGGAACAACAAAATGTGAAATTTGACGATGTCGAATCCGTAAAGAGGATTATCAGTTGGATCAATACAAAGGGATATACAAACTAAGGACGTTCAGTTTTAAATAATAAGGTCGCTTTGACTTTTTGAAAAGGGACCCAGAAAAGGCGAGATAATTCTGTTTTACGGTAATTATTTCGCCTTTTTTATTTGCTTTATCACCAATAGGTATTGTACCTTTGATGCAAAACAAGCTAAAAATGAAACTCAAACTTCACCACACACTGTTATTTTGTTTTCTGCTCATTAGCAATTTAGTTTTTTCGCAACACAAAAGAGATACCGTTAGTATTCCATCCCCATTTTTACTTCCTAAATTTACTGAAGGGACGATTGTGTTTAATGATGGAAAGATAAACAGAGGCTTACTCCTAAATTATGACACCTCGTTAGATGAAATGCAGTTTATAGGCCCGAATAAAGAGATTCTATCATTTGCACAGCCAGAGAAAGTGGGCCTGGTAAAAATAGCCGATCGTCAGTTTCTTAACTACAAAAACTTTTTCGTCGAAATGCTTATCGAAGGCAATATCTCGCTTTGTCTTAGGATCCATCAGAAACGATTTTCCGAACGAATAGGGGCCTATGGCGGGACCGGTGCCGCAGCTAGTATTGGAAATTATTCCACTTATACGTCGGCAGATGGAAATCTTACTAAATTGACACCGCGCGAGGCCGTTAGTTATAAAACAGAATATTTATTTTACATATTGCATTATGGCAAGATCAAAATGATATTGACACCAAGAGATCTGTATAGATACTTCCCTTCAAATAAGGAATTGTTAAAGCAAGAGATCGAAAAACAACACACCACGTTTAGCAATATCGAATCGGTGAAAAATATCATCAGGTGGATCAATGCAAATGAGATTAAAAATTAAATAGGTCTGAGTTCATCTAGTCCATCACTCTTTGATAAATAAACTGATCACTTTAGTATGTGATCAGCAAGGACTTTTTGTTCTCTTTGGGGCAATAGATGGGGTCAAAAAGTTGAAGATGTTCGAAAAGCTTGATTTTATTGGATTGTAAGGGTTTACAAAATTGTAAAACGTTTTATGTTTTGGTAGAAGTGTTTTTGATGATCACACTTTTTAACAATTTATTCATGAAAGCAAGCAATTTTTTTCAATGAATATAAATTATTTTTTGCGTAAATTTGCAACTCGATTGAGAATGTCTAAATGCGTATTACATTGAAAATCAACTATAAAATCAATAAATTTTAGGAGACCTAAAAATGAGCGAAAACAAGTACGTTTATTTCTTTGGCGGAAAGCAGGCTGAAGGAAACGGAAGTATGAAGAATCTGCTTGGTGGAAAAGGTGCAAACCTTCATGACATGAATTTGATCGGAATTCCTGTTCCTCCAGGTTTTACTATTACTACTGAAGTTTGTAATGATTATTACAAAATAGGTAAAGACGAAACCGTAAAAATTATAAAGCCTGCTGTAGAAGCTGCTATGAAGCAAGTTGAAGCAACGGTAGGTGGCCCATTGTTTGGTGGTGCTAAAAATCCATTATTGGTTTCTGTTCGTTCAGGTGCACGTGCCTCTATGCCAGGTATGATGGATACCATTTTAAATCTTGGTTTAAACGATGAAGTTGTTGAAGTAATTGCAGCTAAGAGTGGTAATCCACGTTTTGCATGGGATTCATATCGTCGTTTTGTTCAAATGTATGGTGATGTTGTTCTTGGGATGAAACCTGAGTCTAAAGAAGACGAAGATCCATTTGAAGTAATTATTGATGAATTAAAAGAAGAAAAAGGTGTTGAACTAGATACTGAACTTCAAGTTGAAGATCTTCAGGAAATGGTTAAACGCTTCAAAGCTGTTGTTAAAGAAAAAACCGGTAGCGATTTCCCAACTAATCCTTGGGAGCAGTTATGGGGTGCTATCACAGCTGTATTTGATAGCTGGATGAACGACCGTGCTATTTTCTATCGTAAACTAAACAATATTCCTGCTGAATGGGGAACAGCTGTAAACGTTCAGGCAATGGTATTTGGTAATATGGGTCTTAACTCAGCTACCGGTGTTGCCTTTACGCGTGATGCTGCTACCGGAGAAAATATTTTCAACGGTGAATATTTAATTAATGCTCAGGGTGAAGATGTTGTAGCCGGTATTCGTACTCCACAACAGATCACACTTGAAGGTTCTATTCGTTGGGCTGCTCAGCAAGGTATTACCGAAGCCGTTCGTAAAAGCGAATATCCTTCATTGGAAGAGACTATGCCAGTAGTTTACAAAGAACTATTTGATATTCAAAATCACCTCGAAAGCCATTACAAAGATATGCAGGACATCGAGTTTACTATCCAGGATGGTAAATTATGGATGCTTCAAACGCGTAATGCAAAACGTACAGGTGCTTGTATGGTTCGTGCAGCTATGGAAATGGTTGCTGAAGGTATGATTACTGAAAAAGATGCTATCTTACGTGTTGAGCCAGAAAAACTGGATGAGTTATTACACCCAGTATTCGATAAAGCTGCACTGAAAAAGGCTAAGACTGTTGCAAAAGGTTTACCTGCATCACCAGGTGCTGCTACAGGCCAGATCGTTTTCTTTGCTGACGATGCTGAAGCATGGGCGGCTGAAGGAAAGAAAATCATCCTTGTTCGTATTGAGACTTCTCCTGAAGACTTACGTGGGATGAACGTTGCTGAAGGTATTCTTACCGCTCGTGGTGGTATGACCTCACATGCAGCTGTTGTTGCTCGTGGTATGGGTAAATGTTGCGTTTCAGGAGCTGGAAAAATTGAAATCGATTATAAGACCCGCACAGTTAAAATGAGCGGTAATGTTTATAGCGAAGGTGATTTCATCTCTTTGAACGGTTCTACCGGTGAAGTTTATGAAGGAAAAATCACGACTATGTCACCAGAACTTTCAGGTTTCTTTGGAGAGTTGATGACATTGTCTGATAAATATTCAAGAATGTATGTTCGTACGAATGCAGATACTCCTCATGATGCTGCTGTTGCTCGTAAATTCGGAGCTCAGGGTATTGGTCTTTGCCGTACAGAACACATGTTCTTCGAAGGTGAGAAGATCTTCGCTATGCGCGAAATGATTCTTGCTGATGATGAAGCTGGTCGTCGTAAAGCTTTGGCTAAATTACTTCCAATTCAGCGTGAAGATTTCGAAGGTATCTTCGAAGCTATGGATGGACTACCTGTTACTGTTCGTCTACTTGACCCACCTTTGCATGAGTTTGTTCCTCATGAAGAAGAAAATCAAAAGGAAATGGCTAAAGAAATGGGAATTAGCTACGAGCAGGTTAAACGTAAAGTTGAAAGCCTACACGAGTTCAACCCAATGCTTGGTCACCGTGGTTGCCGTTTAGGTAATACATATCCTGAAATTTCTGAAATGCAGACCCGCGCTATTATTGAGGCAGCAATGAACCTTAATAAAAAAGGCAAGAAGGCTATTCCTGAAATCATGATCCCACTCGCTGGTACAAAGAAAGAACTTGAAATGCAGGTTAACATCGTTCGTCGTGTTGCTTCAGAAGTGTTTGCAGAACGTGGAGAAAAAATCGAGTATCTTGTTGGTACAATGATTGAAATTCCTCGTGCAGCACTTACCGCTAACGAATTTGCTGATGTAGCTGAGTTCTTCTCATTTGGTACTAATGACTTAACCCAGATGACATTTGGTTATTCACGTGATGATATCGGTTCATTCCTCCCAATCTACTTAGATAAGAACATCTTGAAATTCGATCCATTCCAGGTTCTTGACCAGGAAGGTGTTGGACAACTTGTTCGTATGGGTACTGAAAAAGGTCGTAGCGTACGTCCTAACCTTAAGGTTGGTATTTGCGGCGAACATGGTGGCGAACCATCATCTGTTGAATTCTGCCATACAGTAGGTATGAACTATGTTTCATGCTCACCATTCCGTGTTCCTATTGCACGTTTGGCTGCTTCACAAGCTGCTATCAAAGAGGGAAAGTAATCTCCCCCTTTAAATAATAATATGAAAGAGGTCGTACGGTTTTGTACGGCCTCTTTTTTTATGGGCTTTTGTTTTGGCTTTGATTGAAAAGGATATCCTTTCCCGCCCCGCTATTATTATGTTAAAAAGGTAGTTTTTTTATTCAAATATATATAAATTTGCTCCATTCATTGGGTTTTTTTATACGAATATAAAAACTGAGCCATGATATCCAAATGCTTAGAGCATTTAAAATCAGATTATTATTTGATCGCAATCCCTCTCCAGGAATTACTCGGAGGGGGATTGTGTTTTATATACTATTTTTTAAACAACATAATATCACTATCATCTTTTAATTCTATTTCAGTATGATTCAAACTAACAGCAATGTGTCATTAACCAACGACCGGGTTATTGATTTTTCTAAGTATGGCATCGAGAATGTTAAAAGAGTATTTCATAATCTTTCTTATGACGAACTTTATGCCCATGAAACAGATCCATCCTTAACAGGCTTCGCAAAATGTATTGAGACCAATACAGGTGCTGTATCTGTTGACACTGGCGTTTTTACCGGACGTTCGCCAAAAGATAAATATATTGTTAAAGAGCCTACTACCGAGGAAAATATCTGGTGGAAAGCTGATGGCAGAAAAGGTTCGGATAATAAGATGTTATCCGAAGAGAATTGGCATTATTTACGTCAGATTACAGGCGAAGGTCTTTCTGGGCGTACATTATATGTTCAGGATGGGTTTTCGGGAGCCAATGAAGATACCCGAATCCGCATAAGAGTAATTACTGAAGTAGCCTGGATGGCTCATTTTGTGAAGAATATGTTTATCCGTCCAACAGAAGAAGAGCTTGTTGATTTTGAACCCGATTTCGTCTTGCTAAATGCGTGTAAAGTCATGAATCCGCGTTGGAAAGAGATGAAGATGAATAGTGAAACATTTGTTGTATTTGATTTGAAAGAACACATGGCCGTGATTGGTGGTACATGGTATGGTGGCGAAATTAAAAAAGGGATTTTCTCTGTAATGAACTATTATCTGCCATTGAGAGGCATGGCTTCCATGCACTGTTCTGCCAATATGGGCACGAATGGTGATACTGCAATATTTTTTGGCTTGTCGGGTACCGGCAAAACTACTTTATCAGCAGATCCCAAACGCTTACTGATTGGTGATGATGAGCACGGCTGGGATGATGACGGGGTATTTAATCTTGAAGGTGGTTGCTACGCTAAATGCATAAACCTCAGTGCTGAAAAGGAACCCGATATTTATCATGCGATAACCAGAGATGCTTTATTGGAGAACGTGGTTGCTAATCCGGTCAGTAAGGAAATTGATTTTGCAGATGGCTCAAAAACGGAAAACACACGTGTTTCGTATCCTATATATCATATTCATAATATTGTTCGCCCTAAATCGGTAGGTGGACCTGCTAAAAAGATTATCTTTTTAACTGCCGATGCCTTTGGTGTATTGCCTCCAGTATCTAAACTTTCGAGGGATCAGGCGATGTATCAGTTTTTAAGTGGATATACGGCAAAAGTAGCCGGTACAGAACGAGGAATTGTAGAGCCCACACCAACCTTTTCATCTTGTTTCGGCGCTGCCTTTTTGTTGCTGCATCCAACGGTTTATGCCAGCGAATTAGCTAAAAAGATGGATCGTTTTGGGTCGACTGCCTATTTAGTCAATACTGGATGGATTGGTGGAGCGTATGGTACAGGACACCGGATCGATATCCCGTCGACAAGGGCAATAATTGATGCTATCTTAGATGGTTCTCTAGATGTTGCTGAATATGAAGAGCTACCAGTTTTCAATTTGAGGATACCAAAGTCAGTTAAAAACGTAGATTCTGCACTGTTGAATCCAAGAAACCAATGGAATTCGCCAGAAAAATGGGATGAAGCTTGCAAAACTTTAGGCTTAAAGTTTATTGAGAACTTCAAGAATTTCACTGATACAGAGGAAGGTATACGTTTGGAGAAAGCCGGTCCGGTAATTAAATAAAATATTTTTAATATTTTTCTTGGAATATAAAAAAATAGTATAAAAACTTTGAATCGGATAAAATTTTTTTACCTTTGTTGTAGGAGGTTATAAAAATAATCTCCGGAAATTCACTTATTTACTATTCAAATATTTATTACTGCCATGTTTACCGGTAAAGTTAAATTTTTTAATGAGAAAAAAGGATTTGGATTCATAGTTGATGACGAATCTCAAAAAGAAGTTTTCGTTCATGTAACAGGCTTAACTGAAAAAGTAGCCGATGACGATTTAGTGACTTATGAACTCGCTGAAGATAAGCGCGGTAAGAAAGCGATCAACGTAAAGAAAGCATAAGTTTCTGATATTGATGAAATTTCTTAAAAAACTCCCCCACAAAGGGAGTTTTTTATTTGTAATAATAACACTGCCGAATGGTGGAAAGGCGTAATTTTGTGCCTAAATTAATTAATTGCATGAACGTAGTCCTGATTGAACAACTTTCTAAATCTTACGGTGAAAAAGTACTTTTTGAAAATATTACATTTGGTATTGATGAAGGTCAGAAAGTAGCGCTGATTGCCCGTAATGGAGCCGGTAAAAGTACATTATTGAAAATTATGGCCGGGGTGGATGATGCTGATTCCGGAAGAGTTGTCTTTAATCGGGATCTCCGTGTTGCATATCTGCCCCAAAATCCTGAATTCGTAGAAAGTAATACGGTTCTGCAAGAGCTTTTCAGTTCGGATAACAACTTCATGCAGGCTATCAGTGCGTATGAGGCCTGTTTACAATTGATGGAACACGATCATTCTGCTCAAGTGCAGCTTCAGATGGAGAATGCAATCAGTAGGATGGATGCATTACAGGCTTGGGACTATGAGGCAAAAGTAAAAGAGATTCTTTCTAAGTTTGAGATAGGAAACCTTGATCAAGAGGTCTCATTGTTATCGGGGGGACAACGGAAAAAGCTTGCACTAGCCCGTATCTTTATAGAAGAAGCTGATTTGTTGATCATGGATGAGCCGACGAACCATTTAGATATCGCGATGATTGAGTGGATGGAAGACTATCTTGAACGGCAGAGGCTCACATTATTGGTGGTGACACATGACCGTTATTTTCTGGATAATGTTTGTGATGAAATCATTGAACTGGATAAAAATGAGATATTTAGATATAAAGGCGATTATAGTTATTTCTTAGAAAAGAAGGCTGAACGTGAAGTAATAGAGGCTACTGAGATTGAAAAAGCACGGTCTCTTTATAAAAATGAGTTGGAGTGGATGCGAAGAATGCCTAAGGCTCGTGGTACCAAGGCAAAGGCAAGGATTGATTCATTCTATGAGGTAAAGGATAAAGCCTTTCAGAAAACTGAAGAGAAGATACCCCAACTTGAGCTGAAGATGAGCCGGTTGGGAGGAAAGATTCTGGAGGTTTATAATATCAATAAGTCGTATGGGCCGCTGAAGGTTATTGATGATTTCTCTTATACCTTTAAGAAAGGCGATCGCATCGGGATTGTCGGCAAAAACGGTGTCGGAAAATCAACGCTCTTAAATCTGCTTACCGGTGCTGATCGACCTGATAATGGTAGAATTATATCTGGCCAGACGTTAGTGATGGGATATTATTCGCAGGAGGGTTTGGTTCCGATAGAGGATAAACGTGTCATTGAAATTGTAAAAGATATAGCCGAAGATATACCTTTGGGCAAGGGCTCTGTTTCTGCATCACAGTTTTTATACTATTTCGGTTTTAGCTTTCCGGTTCAATATAATTTCTATTCCAGTCTGAGTGGTGGTGAAAAACGCAGGTTGTTTCTACTCATGCAGTTCTTACGTCAACCTAACTTCCTGATTCTTGATGAGCCTACCAACGATTTGGATGTGTTTACGTTAACTTTGCTGGAAGATTTTTTGTTGGGGTATCCGGGGTGTTTGATCATCGTGTCGCACGACCGTTATTTCATGGATAAGCTTGTCGATCACGTATTTGTGTTTGAAGGTAATGGATTAATAAAAGACTATTACGGTAATTATACTGACTATTATCGGGAGAAGCTTGTCGAAGAGCAAAGAATCAAGGCAGTGCAGAAGCAGGCAAGGGAGATAAAAGCTGAACCAAGGATTAAAGAACAGTCTAAGAAACCAACCTATAAACAACAAAAGGAGTATGACGCGTTGGGCGTTGATATCGAAAAGCTGGAGATCGAGAAAACCGAGGTGATCGAAAAAATGAATTCAGGTGAGGCAAAACCTGATGAGTTACAACAGTTATCGACTCGTTATGCTGAGATTGGTGAATTGCTTGAGGAGAAGGAGATGCGGTGGCTTGAACTTTCAGAACTGTTTTAATTACGCATTATTTAAAATCAACCTTTTCTATTTTGCGCATCACCTCCATAATCTTATTTTTCTTTCTTAAGATATATGAAGTGGGGGTGTCGGGATGCCATTTTCTTGGATTTGGTAGCACTGCAGCGATTAAAGCTGCTTGTCCTTTTGTTAGTTCTGCTGCGGGTTTCTGGAAATATTTTTGAGAGGCTGCCTCCGCTCCATAGATTCCATCACCCATTTCGATAACATTGAGATAAACCTCCATGATGCGTTCTTTGCTCCAAAATGTTTCAATGAGTAACGTGAAGTAGGCTTCTACACCTTTTCTAACCCATGATCTGCCAGGCCATAAGAAAACATTCTTTGCAGTTTGTTGCGAGATGGTGCTAGCCCCACGGAGCTTGCTTCCCTTTTTATTTAATTTATTTGCTTTTTGGATAGCTTCAAAATCAAATCCGAAGTGAGTCAGAAAGTGAATGTCTTCGGATGCTACTACCGCCGTTTGCAAGTTGGGTGATATCTCTTTAATAGATACCCAGTCTTTTTTCATGGAAAGCTCTTCTCCGCTAAAGACCTGTCCGGTACAACGGATCAACATCAATGGTGTAACTGGTGGGTTTACAAAACGATATAATATCACCGCCAATATGCTGGAGATAAAAAAAGCATAAAGTGCAATGCGTAATATTCTGAGTACTTTGTTAATAAGGTTGCCCTTTTTTTTCATCTGAAGGCTAATATTCCATAAATAATAGTGTTGTAAAGGTACGGAATTTTTATAATTAGCTCATTCCACTCACGTTTAAGTAAAACTATTTTAATAATTATTGGGCTTGATGTTTTAAAGTGTTTGTTTGTCAGAAGGTCAAACCGCTTATCTTTGCAAAAAAAACTAAAGATAACATGGCTTTCTTAAATAAAATACTAGGTGCTGGCTTAGGTTGGGCAGTGGGTGGTCCAATAGGAGGTATTTTGGGATTGATATTTGGTTCTATGGTCGATTCTATGAAATCAGGCCAATATATGGCAGACCCGGATTCGATGGATGCTACCGCAGGAACCCGACCAGGGGATTTTAGTGTGTCGTTGTTAGTTCTGTCAGCAGCTGTGATGAAAGCTGATGGGAAGTTGCTCCGTTCGGAACTGGATTATGTGAAAAAGTTTTTTGTTTTACAGTTTGGAGAACCTATTGCCGAAGATCGTATTAAATTATTCAAAGAGATCTTAAAACAAGATATACCTATAGCTCCGGTTTGTGGACAGATCAAACAATATATGGATTATTCTTCTCGGTTGCAGTTGATGCATTATCTTTTCGGGTTAGCTGTCGCTGATAATCAATTAGATCATCTGGAGTTATCCGTATTAAAGGAGATTGCAGCTTTGATGGGTTTGCCTTTGCAAGAGTTCGAATCACTGAAAGCGATGTTTGTTAAAGATACAAATGCAGCCTATCGTATTTTGGAGATCAGTGAAACGGCTACCGACGAGGAGGTTAAAAAAGCGTATCGGACGATGGCATTAAAACATCATCCTGATAAAGTTGCTCATTTAGGTGAAGAGGTTTCACACGATGCAAAAGAGAAATTTCAAAAAATAAATGAAGCCTATAACGACATAAAAAAGGCAAGAGGGTTCAACTAATTTATCATGTAATAGGTGGGCGGGAGCATGAGATTGAGTCCTTATCCTATTACAACTCTTCAAATTAAAGGAAGGTTCTCTGTCAAGCGAAGGAATAATCAGCTATTTATGTTTTAGTATCTGATTCCTATTTCTGATGATTGACATGGTATCTTCTTCATGTGTAGTTTCAATCACTTAAATTTCTGATTAATCATTACGAATGAATATAGCGGAGGAATACCTGGCTTTACTAGATAGAGCAACGAAAGATCGCCCAGAACATAAAAGAATGATCCTTCGCCTAAAAAAAATCAAACCACGGATGTTGGACAACATGGTGCATGAATTGCATAAGGAAGCATTCGAGTTTATTGATTGTTTACAATGTGCCAATTGTTGTAGAGGGATTAGTCCCCGTCTTACCGATAAGGATATTGAACGATTGAGTAAGTCGGCAAAGATGTCAATGGTGGCGTTATGTGAGAAATATGTGGTGAGAGATGATGATGACTTCTTTATGTTTAAACAGACACCCTGTCCGTTTTTGGCTGAAGATAATCATTGTATGCATTATAAAGAAAGTCCACGTGCCTGTAAAGAATACCCACATACAGACCGACCCAAAATTGCTCAGATTTTAGACTTGTGTTTGACAAACTCTACCATCTGCCCGGCTGTAGCATATGTATTTATTGAGTTACGCAAAAAAATCTAAATTTCATTTCAATCGCCATTATTGCCATTTCAGATAGGATTGTTGTCAGTCTGTAATCTTTTCATTTCATAGAATTGTGGCTGTGTATAAATTTGTATCATTAAAAAACACACCATGAAAAGTAATTCGATATTTCCATTCTTACTAGGAGCATTTCTAATAGTACTCGGGGCCGCTTTTTTTGCTGAAGAGATTTGGCACTTTCATATTCCGGTTTTTAAACTAGCTTTTGGATTAGCATTGGTTTTTCTAGGACTTCGATTGATCTCAAATAAACAAGAGTATAGCCGTTGTGGTCATAATCGTGATTATACTCATCGGCATCATTTTCATCGGCATATTGATTTTTTTTCAAATACTAATTACGATCCTGCTAATATTCAACCTGAGTATAGTGTCGTCTTTGGATCTAGTATGGTTGACTTCTCTAAATTACCTGGTGATGAAAACCGTAATGTAGAAATCAAATGTGTCTTTGGTGATTTTAAGGCACGTATCAATCCGAATTCCAATGTTCAGATTATGTCGAAGGCTGCGTTTGGATCTATTGAGTTCCCTGATTTCAGTACGTATGCTTTTGGTGATCACCTGTGGCGTTCTTCAAATTTCGATCCTAAACAACCTATTCTGACGATTAGAGCTGAAGTTGCTTTTGGCTCTATCAAGATTTATGGGTTGGTATAAAATATTCTTTTTGGTGAATATTAAGTTTTAAGAGTTTTGGTTGTTTTGTTTTTTTTATTCTGGTTGAGTTGACTAAAACGTGCAGTACTATGGATTAAAATCCTTACTATTGCACGTTTTTTTATTATAACAGAATGAAAATAGTAGCAATTGAAAATATCGGACTTACCAAAGATCAACTTCAGACATTAGCAACTCGCTTTGAGGATAATAAACAGCAATTTATATCTTATACGGATCGGCAGGAAAGTGAGGATTCGTTAATTCAAAGGATTGCTGAGGCAGAAGTATTGATTGTTTCAAACATAAAGCTTACGGCTAATGTTTTACAATCCGCACCCAATCTTAAGTTTATCTCAGTAGCATTCACAGGATGTGATCATCTGCCCCTCGACTATTGTAAGGAGCATGGGATCATGGTTTCGAATGCTGCAGGATATTCAACACGAGCTGTGACTGAACTAGCCATTGGGTTGATGATCGATCTGTATAGAAAGATTACTCCATTCAATGTGGAGACCCGAAATATGATGGGGCGGCGAGGATTCTTAGGAAGAGAAATATCCGGAAAAATTGTAGGTGTCATTGGAACAGGGGCTATCGGATTTAATGTAGCTCGCGTGTTGCAGGCATTTGGTTGTAGAGTAGTCGCTTATAGCCGATCTGTGAAGCAGGATGTTGTGGAACACGGAATAACGTATCTTACTTTACACGAGTTGTTGAAAGTTAGTGATATTGTTAGCCTACATACACCACTTACCAACGAAACCCGCCATCTCATTGGTGAAACAGAATTAGCATTGATGAAACCTTCAGCCATTCTTATCAATACCAGTCGAGGTGATGTTGTTGATCAGGTAGCACTGAAAAATGCGTTGGAATCAGGCACTATTGGTGGTGCTGGCCTCGATGTTTTCGATATAGAACCGCCTTTACCACTCAATCATCCATTGATACAGGCTCCAAATACTGTTATTGTACCCCATATTGGATATGCAACGGAAGAGGCGATCATAGATCGGGCTGAAATTGTTTATGATAACATTATAGCCTATTTAAATGGGCAACAAATAAATAAGGTTGTTTAATATAAACCAAAAGGGATGGCTAAATATTTAGCCATCCCTTTTGGTTTATGATTTTTTAAGTGGAATGCCTTTATGCCTTGGATACGGGTGGAACCAGTTCTGGTTTAAGATTGCCATCAGCAAAAAAGGAAGCACCTGCAGCACCATTTTTTAATGAGATTTCAATGGCTGCTTTTAAATCATCTGCATTTTTGAATGCAGGTAGAAATAGTCCTGCATAAATGGGAAAACGTCCTTTTATTTCCTTAACCCCTTTTGATACCGTCTCTCCAATCCAATTAATGTCTTTGTTGTAGAAGTTGTGATAAATCATAGGGAAAGCTGCATCCAGTGGCCAGTCGCTCCATGATTGTCTTACCATTGTTCTCGACATTTCAGGATGAGGGAAAACAGCAGCAGTGAGCTTACGGTTTTTCTTATGCACCTCTTTTGCAATGATTTTAACAACCTTTGTCACACTATTGTATCTGAACTTACGCCATTCAATATTGGTAGTAGGATCACTTACCTGATTAATGTCAATTCCTGTAAGTCTCTTAAATTCTTTTTTGCAATCATCACAATAGCAATAGTCATATTCGGGGAATTCTCTGTCCTGAACGATATTATATTTAGACTGTAATGCTTCAGGGAGAATGATGTCAGGGTATCTAACATAATCCATGTGAAAGCTCTCTATTTCTAAAGTGGCTATTCTTCGGGCTAACAGACGGAGATGATTTTGTACTTCGGGTTTATTTGGACAGACCCACTTATAATATCCAACATATGGCGGTTTATCAAAGCAACTTTCACCTTTTCTATTTACTTGAAACCATTCAGGATGTTGTGCTGCTTCTTTATCTGATGGTCGGTTCATAATCCATGTCCATGCATGTATTTTTATTCCGGCCTCTTTTGCAGGAGGAATAGCGGCTGATAATATTGACTCATCTTCACCTAGTATTACTTCACTTATACCGTATGATTTTAATGATTCGTAATATTTTATCCACTCAGGATAGGTCCAAGTATTCGAGCCATGTCCCCATACAAATAGTTTTGCTTTATTGCTTTGTAAAGTTGAGGGACTTAATACGTGTTTTGAAGCAGTGGGTATATTTATAGCTCCAACCCGATTCAAAAGGAGTGTTGAACATCCTAGTATAAGAGAATTCTTTAGAAAAGTTCGTTTGTCCATTCTTGAGATTATTTAAGGTGTTTAAGTTTACTGATGAGTATAAGTAGCATTTGGAAATGGAAATGAGAACCACTACTTTTCTTATCCCTATTTCAAACGTCAAATTAAGCTTATTTATTTGAATCTTTCACTAATTTCTGAAACTTTTTATTAAGTAGTTGGTGAGATAATAAAAAAGAGGAGATAACAGGTCTGCTTTTTTATAAACAGATGTTATCTCCTCTTTCATTCCGTAAAATAAATACTATTTTCCGTCTAATATAAGCGGTGTATTTTTATTGCCTCCCATAATAATTAACTTAGCATTCGGAGAGGTGGAGATGGCTTTGATCATTTCGTATTGAAGCTGTTTGTCGCTTAACCCAGTACTCAAAATTTTCTGATAATCAGCAATCCCTTGTGCTTCAATTCGCTTTCTTTCGGCTTCTTGTTTCTCTTTTTGAAGAACGAAAGTCATCTTCTGTGCTTCTTGTTCGGCATTGATTTTTGATTCAATCGTTGTCTTTACAGAAGCTGGTAGATTTATATTACGCACAAGTAGTTGTTCAAGAACCAGACCTCTGATTTTGAAATCTTTCTCAATCGTTTTTATGATACGAGCCTGAAATTCATCACGCTTTGAAGAATACAATGCAACGGCATCATAATATACAGCATTGTCACGAATCTTGGTTCTACAGATCGGACGAACAATGGTATTCTTATAGTCGGGACCAATTTCTTTTAGGATATTTGGGGCTTCCGAAGGAATCACTCTATAAAGAATGGTAATATCAATAATTACTTCAAGTCCATCAGCTGATAAAACCCTGATCGCATCGTCACCTGCTACATCACCTTCATCATGCTTCGACGACATCGTGTAATTCTGTGTTCGAGTATCAAACTTCACAACCTCAACCAAGGGGTTAACGAAATTTAATCCACTCTCCAATGTGCGTTGACTGACCTTTCCAAATAATTTTTGTACACCTACTTCACCGGCTCCAATCTGAACAATAGAAGTAAATAGTCCTCCTACTATGACCAGAACAATTCCTACATACCTGAAAACATTGTTGTAACGTTGAATGGGTGAATAGGTTTTCGAAACAATAATACCTGCAATTAATGCAATAATACCTAGTACAACTAAGAACATACCTTTGACGTTTTAAGTGTTAAATTAATTTATGGCTCGTAATAAATTGATTCTGTTTTAGATGCAGTAATGATGTGAAGTGAGATTCCTTAAAGTCAATTTCTCAACGTAATCTTTAATAACGAATGTTGAATTTAACAGTTTGATTAATCTTTTGGAAAAGATCATTCAATCAAAGATACATAAAACTATCTTCTCATACGTGCAAATACGCCTAAAGGAAGTTTCTTTTTATGTTGATCAGGAATATATAGCTCGCCTATTTCAAGATCTCCGGTGTCCTCGAAGTTGGTAGTGATCAGGTTTTCTGCAATTAATGCAGAGAAACCAATCGAATAGAGGTTGAGGATGAGAAAACTATTTTTAGGTGCTAATAGTTGATTGCAAAGTCTCATCATCTCATTGATTGAATCCTCAAGAACCCATTTCTCTCCATCAGCACCTCTGCCATAAGCAGGCGGGTCGAGGATGATGCCTTGATAGGTATTACCTCTGCGTACTTCGCGTTGAACAAACTTGAGTGCATCTTCCAGAATCCATCTGATTCCGTTCATGTCGCTCGCTTCCATGTTCTCTCTGGCCCATGATAATACAGGCTTGACAGAATCGACATGGACAACTTCCGCACCGGCAGCAAGTGCTGCTAATGATGCACCACCGGTATAAGCAAACAAGTTTAAAACCTTTGGCTTATCGGATGCGTTATCTGTTGATTTAATCTCCTGAGTATGCGTATAAATATAATCCCAGTTTTCACTCTGTTCAGGGAAGACCCCGACATGTTTAAATCCGGTTAAGCCCAACCGCATTTTGAAGGTCATCTTCTGGTAGCTATAATTGATATACCATTGTTCAGGCATCCCATTTTTGAGTGACCATTTTCCCTTTTCCGGATCATTTTTTTCTTTTCGGAAAAAGGCATTACTTAGCTTCTCCCACTCTCTGTTTGGTAGCGATTTATTCCATACGGCCTGTGGCTCGGGACGGGTTAGAATATAGTTTCCAAATCGTTCAAGTTTTTCAAAGTCGCCGGAATCAATCAATTCGTAATCATTCCAGTTTTGAGGATGTAAAAGCTTCATTCGTAATTGTTATTTGGTGTTAATAGATTAATTTCATGATACAGTTCTTGCAATCAAATTCTAATCGGTACCTTTTTTTCGAGGTAACCAGAAAGAGCGGATTCTTAAATTCCTTGGCTTGATGAGATTGTTGTTTATTAGGACAAAGACCCAATGAATACTTTACACAATGATGGGTTGTCATCAACTGCTTATTTGTGAAGTCATCAATGAGTTCAAATCCATCTTCTATGAGATCAACTCCATGCCGTTCATAAAACTTAGCAGCAAGTTTATTTACAACATTACCGTTGAACGAAAGTTGTTTCGCAGGGAAAGGAGATGAAAGTGCTTCTGAGGTATGACGGTTATTATCTGCCGCTATTTGCTCTATTTGTTGATTCTCTTTATAATGAGATAATCTGTTTTGTGTTAGCAGATCAGTAATATCTCTTCGTATTTCATTTAGTTTACTGATAGGAATAAAGGGAACCGTATTTAGTTCTACGGAAATACATGAAGGCTGATAGATTGTTTGTCCGAATTTACTTAATTGATCATTGATCGTTTGTCGTGCTTTCGAGCTATCTCGTGCCTCATCATATTGTTTTTCAATGGTGAGCGAAGCCGTGACCCCATCCTCATCAACGATTTGAAGTGTGTAATGGTCAGCTTCTTCCGTAAGTCTGATTTCTATTGCTATCTTCCTGATGGGACTTATTGATTCAAGCTGTTGTGTAAACTCATGATCGTGATTGCGGTAGAGCAGTTGCCCTTTTTCGAGATCGGGTACTGATAAGGGGAATACTCTTTCTCCCTCAACACGATTTACCTTTATCCCTTGAAGATTGCCGGCTTTGTCGAAATAACAAAGTCCATCATTATTATGAATTGGCTCGAGGGCTGAAATAGTGAAATATTGATTTCTAACGTCAACGACATGTGCTACCTGTTTCCCAGTTGATTTTGGACTATCGAAAGCTGTGATATCCTTTGTGCGACCATGAAAGAAATAATCAGTGTATCCGCGATTAAATGTCTTCTCCAGATCAGGTGTGAAATTGGGATGCGTTGTGCCGGATGATGACTTTTGATAACCACCTAGATAGGCAATAGCGTCATCAATTTTTTTACGATAATGTGCAGTTACGTTTTTGACGTAAGTGATATCTTTTAAACGACCTTCTATTTTGAAAGAAGTTATGCCTGCCTTTATTAATTCAGGGATCTCGGCGGAGAGGTTGAGATCTTTTAATGACAACAAGTGCTTGTTTTCGACGATCAGATTCCCTTCTGCATCTTCCAGCGTATAAGGGAGACGACAGGGTTGCGAACACGCTCCTCTGTTAGCGCTTCTGCCCGAGGCTGAATGACTGAGATAGCATTGTCCGCTATGACTAACACATAATGCACCATGTATAAACGCCTCCAGTTCGATATGCGTGCTTTCTTTTATCTTTATCATCTCAGCCAACGACAACTCCCGACCGAGGATTACTCTTGAGAAGCCACTTTTTTCGAGAAACAGTATTTTCTCAAGTGTCAGATTATCAGTTTGCGTACTGGCATGGATAGGAATAGGCGGAAGAACAGCCTCCATCAATGCCATATCCTGAATGATTAAAGCATCGATACCCGCTGCATGTAGATCATAGCATAACTGTACCGCATCGGCTATCTCCGAATCGAAAAGCAACGTATTGAAGGCTACATAGACCCTGGCATTGTATTGATGAGCATAATTACATAACAACTCAATGTCTTTAACCGTATTGCCTGCTGCCTGTCGGGCACCAAATCTGGGAGCTCCAATATAAACTGCATCAGCACCACAACTTATGGCTGCCATTCCTGCTTCTACGTTTTTTGCAGGAGCAAGGAGTTCAAGCTTTTTAATATCTGGTGAGCTACCGGGTTGGTTGTTATGCATGCTGTTAAATAAATTAGTAAGAATAAGATGTGATGTTTAACTGCAAAGACAAGAAATCATTTCGGGCTTTTATAAATGAATTTGTCTTTCAACAATTTTATATGCGCACAATTTCTTCCATTAGAAGTTAGGATGATGAAAACGAGCACAAAAGTAACGATAATTCAAAATTCATTCATATTCTCTGTTTATATTTGTTGCTGATGAAGATATTAATCATAGAAGACGAACGAGTATTGGCAGAAAGTATAGAGACCTATCTTTCTGAAAGTGGATTTATATGCCAGATCGCATCGACGGTATCTGATGCACTGGAGAAGATTTCGTTTTACGATTACGAATGTATCCTCCTTGATCTAATGTTACCTGATGGTGACGGATTCAAGGTTCTTAAAGCATTAAAGCAAGATGCTAAGACAGATGGTGTGATCATTATTTCTGCAAAGGATATGCTGGCTACCCGTATAGAAGGTCTCAATTTGGGTGCAGATGATTTTCTAGCCAAGCCTTTTCATCTTTCTGAACTGTTAGCACGCGTTCAGGCTATCGTTCGCCGGAAGATGTTTAATGGCATTCCTGTAATTTCCTTCAACGAGATAGAGATAGATTTGAATGCCAAGTCGGTGAGGGTTAATCATAAAGATATTGATCTTACCCGCAAAGAGTACGATTTATTGCTCTATCTTTTTGGAAACAAAAATAAGGTATTATCAAAAGCAGCCATTGCCGAACATCTCTCAGGCGATATGGCTGATATGTTAGATAGTCATGACTTCGTATATGCCCATATGAAGAACCTAAAGAAAAAACTGAACGAATATGGCTGTGCTGATTACATAAAGACGTTGTATGGCGTAGGTTATAAATGGCAAGGATGACAAATAAATTATTAGATAAAACGCTACGATATTATATCGTGTTTGCACTTTTGGTATTAATAATTAGTGCACCGATGTCATACTTTACGACGCTGTGGATGTATTCAGGTGATACCCGGCATACTTTGAAAATAAGTAAACGAGCATTCTTTAAGTATTCGTTGCCTCATATTAAGGAATCTGACATTAAGGTTTGGAATTCAATGAATTGGAATATAAGAATAATTGATCCTCAACCACAGATTAGGCACGACTCTATTTTTAATCAAATGATTTTAGATACGTTAGAACATGAAGATCAACCTTATCGTGTGTTGATGACTCCTATTCGTATTGAAAAGAAACCCTATTCTTTATTGGTTCGTGTCAATATGATTGAATCTGAAGATCTGGTAAGAAGCATCGTGTGGGTATTTACAGGAATTATTCTGTTGTTATTTGCCGGCTTATATTTTATTACACGTTATTTATCTATTAAATTGTGGAAGCCTTTTTATGATTCTCTTGCTCAGATTGAGCATTTTGAAATCGATAAGAATATTCAACCACAATGGCTTGAAACAAATATTGAAGAGTTCTCCAGATTGAACCAATCTGTCAATAAGTTGATTGAGCGCAATATAGCCATCTATAATAGTCAACAAGAGTTTATTGAAAATGCAGCTCACGAACTTCAAACACCGTTAGCTGTCTTCCAGGCAAAGTTAGACACGCTATTACAAACAGGTAATATTACGATAGCACAAGCTGATATCATCTCATTTTTAAATCAATCGGTGACCCGGTTGAGCCGGTTGAATAAAAATCTATTACTTCTTTCGAAACTTGATCATAACCATTATACAGAAAATGAGTTATTGTCTGTACCCGAGGTGCTTAAGAGGCAAATAGATTTCTTTTCTCTCCAGGCAGAAGCAAAAGAGATTCAATTTATTTCATTGATTGATAGCCAACTTACGATATCGGCCAACAGTTCTCTTATTGAAGTTTTAGTTAGTAATTTACTATTAAATGCTGTTCGACATACAGAATCTAGTGGGTGTATCGATTTGAAAATGATTGGTAGTAGACTGATATTGTCGAATACCAGTAGGGGAGAAGCCCTGGATGAGTCAAAAATATATAGTCGATTCTCAAAAGTAAATCCTTCTTCGCAGGGTAGTGGGTTAGGATTGTCTATTGTTAAAAAAATTGTTAATCACTATAACTGGAAACTAATTTATAAATGGGAGAATAACCTTCATCTTTTTGAAGTGGTCTTTGATATTCAAGAAAAATTCTAAATTGAGTTTTAATTTTGATCTATTACTTTAAAATAGAACGCAAAATGAAAAAACTACTCATGATTATGCTTGTAGGTCTGTTTGGCCTATCAGTAATGGCTCAAAAGACCGAAAAAGAAGAAAAGGGAAATACAAAAGTTCCTGCAGCTGTAAAAGCAGCTTTTCAAAAAGACTACCCTTCTGTGAAAAAAGTAAGCTGGGGTCCGGAAAAGAATGATTTTGAGGCTGAATTCAAATTAAATGGAGTAGAGACTTCAGCTAATTACGACAAAACAGGTAAACGGTTAGAAGTTGAAACTACTCTAAAAACAAAGGACCTTCCAAAAGCAGTTTTAGACTATGTTGCTAAAAATTTCCCGAAGCATAAAATTACAGAAGCTGCCAAAACCATCGACAGTAAAAACAAAGTGACGTATGAAGCCGAGATTACCTTGAAAGGTAAATCGAGTGACTTAATATTTGATGCCAATGGTAATCTTCTTGTTAAGAACAAAAACTAATTAGTTTCGTGTAATCTTTTTGACAAGCCTGATAAGTTTAACCGATTTATCAGGCTTGCCTATTTTTAGATTAGTCAGTAAGATTTCGCATTACTTATATTGTTAATTCAACTGCAATAGTAGTCGTCATTTCGACCGAAGGGAGAAATCTTTCAGACCTTTGATTGTGAAGCGGTTTCTCCCTTCGGTCGAAATGATGGAATTTTAGATTGCAAAACATGATTCTGGAATTAGTAAGAACTGAATAATTAATATCTTTACAACTGTATAAGATGAACGAATAAAAAATAAACTGATGTTACAAAAAGGAGAACATATAGAAGGTATCCCCGTTGAACTTGAAGAATTACTCGAAGCGAATAAAGAGGCTAAAGATTTTTTCGAAAGTTTATCAAAGTCGTATAAACGTGGATATTGCGACTGGGTAGGGTCGGCAAAGCAAGAGGCAACACGACAGACAAGAGCAGAGAAAGCCCTTATTATGTTGAAAAATGGGCAGAAGACATTAAAGACCTAAGCCTGAGAAAGCAAGAAAAGGCGTTATGGTTTCTGTATCGTAGTATTCTTCAGCGTCTTTAGCTTCTTTTAATGATATCCCATTCGTTTATTGGCTCCCTCAATCTATTTACTCGGTTTTTGAAAAGCTTTGATTGATTGCTTCGAAACATCTTGTATTTTTGTATCGTTTAATGATATAAAATGGCTGAGAGAATTACAAGTCTTCAAAATCCACGAATTAAGCAGGTGGTACTACTTCAACAGAAGTCGAAGGAAAGGAAAAAACAGAACCTGATTATCGTTGAGGGTAGTCGTGAAATTCGTTGGGCTATTGAAGCAGATTTAGAGCCGGTCTCTTTGTTTTATTGTGATGATCATTTAAATAGTGAAAGTCGTGAAGTGCTTTCAATGATAAAAAGCGATCTGCTAATCGAAGTAAGTAAAGAGGTATTTGCCAAAATGGCTTATCGTGAAAGTTCGGATGGCTTAGTCTTGATGGCTTCTGCTGTTCATAAAACGCTGGCCGACATACATCTTTCAACATCTCCATTAGTCATTATTCTGGAAGGAGTAGAAAAACCTGGTAACCTTGGTGCTATTCTTAGAACAGCAGATGCTTCGAGGGCTGATGCCGTTATCATTTGCGATCCATTGACGGATATTTATAATCCCAATGTTATTCGCTCAAGTATAGGGTGTGTCTTTACAAAGCAGGTAGTTGCATGTTCAACCGAACAAGCGTTAGAATGGCTTAAAGAACATCATATTAAATCGGTTGCCGCTGCTCTAACAGCAACCGAGAACTATCACAAGATTGATATGACAGGTCCTTGTGCAATAGTGATGGGGACAGAAGCTGATGGATTGACTGCGAAATGGTTAGATGCAGTTGATCAATCTGTCATCATTCCAATGCTGGGTAAGCACGATTCTCTTAATGTTGCTACAGCTACCGCCATCATTGCATTTGAGGCATTGCGCCAAAGAGATTTCTATGCTTAATCGAAGAAGATCCAGGAGAATCCAAATTTAAAGGCAGCATCATTCTGTGGATAACCCGGAACAAAATAATACCGGTATTTCATCATCCCTGCATTAACATGTTGGTATTTCAGGAAGATGCGGGTTCTCTTAACTTTTAGGTTCGCAAATACGTCCATGTAGGGATAATCCCCAATTGAGGTGTTGTCTTGCAGTCTGTACATGCCCAGCGCAGGATTGTAGGCGTTTCCTTTATATGAAGAGGTGTAGAGCATCTCAATACCGGTTTCTGCTGTTATGGCCTTTTTAAATAGATCTGCACGGTATGATAACATGGAGTTGAGAATCATCTGTGGTAATCTGATGTAATTAGTTCCCGCAATGTTTTGCCAGTTAAATACATTTCTGAAGGTAAGACCCCCAAGATGAAGGCTATAATCAGCACTTAGCTGAAGTATGTTGGCTGTTTGATCACTTTGTTTGGCAATACTTGCCGTATCAAGGTAAACAAAATCACTTAAGTTGAAGAAATTGGCAGAGACAAATAGTCCGAATATCTCAGCTTTTGCCCTTATGCCTGAAGTTTTTGTTTTCGTCAGTGAATTATTCCAGGTGTACCGGTTTGAATTATAATAATGATAGAAATAACCGGGTTCGGTTTGGTTTCTATAGATCTCTCCTTCAAAGACAATTTGCTTACGAGGTCCTTGACCAAAATGGGTCCGGATTCCTCCGGAATAGTGATAGTCTTTGTCGTTATATCCTCCTGTGGTGAGACTTAATCTCGCAAAAGCCTCAATATTTTTACCTGCATTCAGACTGAATTGTCCAAAAGGCGTTGTTTGGTTAAATGTATATCCTTTTTTTAATACGCCTACATTTACTAATTCATAATTGATACCAAACTTTAAAGTAAGCACCTGTAAGCTGCTATCTCGTTGATTGGTCCAATAGAAGGTGTTGTTAATCCTCGAGAATTTGATGGAATCCGACGGAAGTGGTTGATCTGCTGTTACTGTCGGATAAAGTTTGCTGACACGGGTTGTGTCGATATATTTGTCTATTCTAACATCATACTGGAAGATATGTCCAATCGTTCCTGCGTTAAAGGTGTTCACAAGCATATCCCAAAAGGAGGTGCCCGGACGGGGAGCTTTTAATTTCCCCAGATAGAAGGTATGATGAATAGATGCACCCGTTTGATGAATATAGTTGCGGGCATTCGTTAGATTAGTTTGGATGAGTGTTCGGTTTGGTTCTTTGTTGTCTTCGAAAATAGACAAATCAGCTAAACCACCATTCTCTTGAACTTTGAGATAGTTATTTGTGAAATTTATTTTCCCCTGATAACGGAGATCGGGACGTATAAAATTAAGAGAAATACCTAAAGCATATTCATTTGTCCCTTCCTTGTCATAGATGCCGACAGAGTTTGTTAAATTATAGTCGACACTCAAATACAGACCTTTACGAAGCGATTGGCTATGTGTGACTCTAAATAATTGTTCTTTTCCTTTTCCTGAGACATAATTAAGAACCGTATAAGGATGTTTGGGGATATAATAAATAAGATTGGCAGGAGTATAGATAAACGGGTCGAAAGAATGGCGCCCAAAGTCAAATCCATTTGGGGATGTAGAATTGTATATTAGTGGATAAGATGCTTGTCCAATGTTGCCTTGTGAAGCCATTGGATTGTTGGGTTGTAATAGCGGATTGTAATGTTGAAAGTTTTCAACCAGTGTGTCAATTCTGTAATAAGTAGTAGTCTTTAATGAATCAGTCTTGTCAAGAGAATATAAAACCCGTAATGAGTCTTTGTCTATTACAGTCGGTTTGATCTGCTTACGCGAAGCCGATTGAACCGTTTGTACCTTACTATCTTTATTTTGCGCAGAAACGAATGTTGAAATAGCTATAAAAGCTATCATCAGATAATTCTTGATGAATGCCATTGAAATGATTTTATGCATGGGTACAAAATTACAGAGTTTATTCCATATTTTGAGGCTTTAGCTCCATTTTCAGCATTTTAATACAATAATCGGCAACTCCATTCATTATGTCGTTTAATGAATTATCCGGATACTCATTACAGGCACATTTGAAAGCATGTAAAACCTTTCATCTCATAGACGATTCTCGTTGTTTTATTAGTAGCTAAAACGCTACTTTTTCTTGAAGTTCGATTTACAAAATATAATGTGTAGTGCTCCATAACTTTATGGATCAGTCAGAATAGTTGTGGAGCACGAATCATCCTAAAATAAATTGATCCTATAAAATGATTCTGACTGATGCAAAAAAGTTATACCTTTGATAAGACTAATTTCTGAAATAATCTATTTTTTCTTGAAATCTGATTATTTCTTTTTTGATAAAAACCTAGATAAACGTCAATAAATTAGAGCTGCTTTATTGACGAGCACGATAGCCTCTTCCCCTGATAAATTTTAATTCAAAAAACTTCATTACCTATCTTATGCAGATGATAAAAGGATGATACGTCTCCCCTAAACAGATGGGGTTGTCAAAACTTTGTCGACACCTTGTCGAAGGTTTGTCCATAGTTACTCCATATCTTATAAGTATGGACAAAGTATGGAGAAACTATGGACTAAGTATGGACAAACTATGGACAGACCCTTCCTTTTATGAGTGATATAGAAACGATTTATCATCTGTTTATGGAGAGAATCGAAAAATGATTAGGTTGGAATTTCAGACGTATTGAGCGTCCTGCTGTTTTAAAAAAGATCGTTTTAAAAACAGGATAAAACCATAGATCTGGTTTTAAAAGTCAAACACAAAGATACTCAATAAAGATAAGCGAGCGTTGATTTTTTATATCCATTAATAAGTTGCAGATAATGATTTTACGCTATTGGAATTCTCTCTAAGATTAGAAAGATAAAACGAACGCTCCCCAACTTTTTCGACTGATTCCTTTTTATTCCAAAAAACAGGAGACAAAAAAAAGAGAAGTTGTTTCCAACTTCTCTTTTTATAAAGAAATTCCTAAAGGGGATTTCTTACTTTTTCTTTTTTGCTTCAGGTTTAGCAGCTTCTACTTTCTTAGCAGCAGTATCCTTAACAGTTGAATCTACTTTCTTAGTAGTGTCAGCAGCCATAACAGCAGCGATGCTGTCAGCTTTCTTGATGCTATCAGCTTTTAATTGCTCAGCACTAGGAGTGTTTGATTTACAAGCTACTGCAGCAAATAATGCTACTACTGAAACGAGAACAAATAACTTCTTCATTTTTTAAATTTTGTTGTTGGTTAATATTCGGCACAAATATACGCACTATTGATAAAATGCAAGTGCTTTCAATAAAAAAACCATGTATTTTTTTAATAATAAATGGGTGTTTAATTTTTATTCGTTCGTATCCAGTGTGATTTTTTTAGAATTTTTAACATTTATAAAATTGTAAATCAATAGAATATATGTTGAAATAAAGGTTTTTTTTACACAAATAAGTGTGTGGAAGAAGTCAAATATTTGGGGAAAAAATCCCCAATATATTTGTAGGTGGGTTATTTAAACCTCATAAGATCCCGAACATTTCTTATTTTTGTACCAATAATTTAAACGATGCTCAGAACTAAATTTACTTCATCAAATCTTTTTCTCGTTTGGTCCGTAAGATTCCTCTCGATATTAGTATTATATTCTATCTGTAGAATATTATTTTATTCTTTAAATTCAGGCTTGTTTCCCTCGATAAATTTTGGACGGCTTTTACAATGCATGTTTTATGGCTTACGGTTTGATATCTCAGCCATTCTGTTTATAAACCTTCCTATTATAGTATTACTCATACTCCCATTTAGTTTTAAAAAGAGAGAATCGTATCAAAAGGTATTACTTACGCTTTTTGTTGTGATAAATTCGTTAGGTCTTCTTGCGAATCTTGCCGATATGGTTTTTTACAGGTTCTCGCTTAAAAGAACAGGAGCCGATATCTTTAACTTTTTCGGTTTAGGCGGAGGACATGATATCTTAGCAGAGATTCCAATGTTTATAAAAGACTTTTGGTATGTCTTTGTGATTTGTATTCTGATGGTTACGTTTCTAGTGGTTGTTTCAAAACGATTTAACTACAAACGAGCATATAATTATCAGAAACCCCTAATCTATTTTGCTAGTCAGCTTATACTGATGTTGGCTATTAGCGGTCTTGCAGTCATCGGCATGAGAGGCGGTTTTCAACTGCGCCCCATAAGTCCTATTACAGCCAGTCGCATGGCCGATCCATTGAATGCACCGGTAGTCTTGAATACTACGTTTACAATATTGAAGAGTGTTGAAGGCAATGGGCTGGTCAACCCCGAATATTATTCGGATAAAGAAGTTGAAAAAATTTATAACCCTGAGCAATCATTTCCATTAAATCCAGCTGATACGGCTCGTTTTAGTAAGCAAAATGTTGTAGTACTCATTCTGGAGAGCTTTTCTGCCGAACATTTTGGGGTGTTTAACAAGGGAATACAGAATGGGAAATATCAGGGATTTACGCCGTTTCTCGATTCACTGGTTGGCAAGTGTCTTGCTTATAAAGGTTTTGCTAATGGTAAAAGAACTATCGAAGGAGTGCCGGCAGTCTTAACAGGTATCCCTAATTTGATTTCAGGTGATTTTATCACTTCAAAATATAATGCTAATAAAATAAATAGTCTTGCCAGTATTTTAAACCAGCAAGGATATTACTCTGCCTTCTTTCATGGCGGCACAAATGGCACGATGGGTTTTGATGACTTTACTAAATCAGCCGGTTTTACTGCTTACTATGGCCGAACAGAATATAACAACGAAAAAGATTTTGATGGGAAATGGGGTATCTGGGATGAGCATTTTTTGCAATATGCTGCAAATAAAATGAATGAATTCAAAACTCCGTTCTTCTCTTCTATTTTTACGCTGTCATCTCATCATCCATATTCCATTCCGGTGGAATACAAGGGGAAGTTTAGAAAGGGAAACCTGCCTATCCAGGAGAGCGTGATGTATTCGGATTTTGCTGTCAGAAAGTTTTTTAAGACCGTATCTAAAATGCCATGGTATAAAAACACGCTTTTTGTGATTACTGCCGATCATACTTCAGAAGGCGACCTCCCTGAATACAAAAGCAGAGTTGGTGAGTTCCAGGTTCCTGTCTTGTTTTTCAAGCCCGGCGGAAACCTTAAAGGATATCACGAGGAAGTCGTTCAACAGGTTGATGTTTTGCCTTCAGTGCTAGATTACCTGAAATATAAAGGGAAAGTTATTTCGTTTGGACACTCTGTTTTTGATTCAACAGCACTCAAGATAAATGTTACCTTTATCAACGATAATTACCAGATTGTTCAGGGTGATTATGCGTTAGAGTTTGATGGGAAAATGAGTCAGGGACTATTTGATTATAAAACGGATCCTCTATTAAAAAAGAATCTGATAAATATCAAACGGGAAAAAGCTGTTGATATGGAAAAGATTTTAAAGGCTGTTATTCAACAATATAACTCCAGAATGATCAATAACAAACTGGTGGTTAGTAAATAAAAAAATGAGAAAGAAACGAGTTTTATTTATCGTAAATCCCGCTTCTGGTCCACGCCATAATTCTGCTGAGGAATTTACTTCTTTGGTTTCTGAATTTATAGATACAACAATATTTGATCCTCATATTGAGATTACCCAATATGCGCGACATGCATCTGAGCTAAGCAGAGAGGCTGTGAAAAATAAAGTTGATGTTGTCGTTGCAGTGGGCGGAGATGGTACATTAAATGAAGTTGCCGGCGAACTAATAAACACCGACACTGTTTTGGGGATTATCCCGGCAGGATCAGGTAATGGTTTAGCGCGTCATTTGAATATTCCCCTGGAAATGGGTCAGGCTATTTCTGTAATCAATAAAATGCAATTGCTGAATATGGATACGATTAAAGTAAATAATATTCCGTATTTAAGCATAGCAGGTATTGGCTTTGATGCATTTGTTGCTGAAAAGTTTGCAGGTAATACGACAAGAGGTTTCAGAACCTATCTTAATATTGTCTCGTCCGAATATTATTATTACAAACCTCAGGAGTATAAATTGTCTATCGATGGCAATTCGGAAAAACATAAGGCGCTATTTATAAGTTTTGCCAACTCCGATCAGTTCGGTTATAATACGAGTATCGCTCCTAATGCACGTGTCGACGATGGATTAATGGATATTTGTATTGTTCAGAAGATTCCGCTTTATTCTATTCCTTTCACTGCACCTCTTTTATTTATCAAACAGGTGCATCGATCGACCTTCGTTAATATTATTAAAGCCAAGGATGTTATAGTAAATACGAAAAAATCATTGATAGTGAATATTGATGGAGAGCCTGTTTCAATGAAAGGGCCATTGCATTTTTCTATTAATCCACATTCGTTGAATGTCATTATCCCTTAAACACAATAGTCATGGCAAAAAAAACAAATCCTGTAGGAATTGTCTATTCGACAAACCCTGATTATAAATATCAATTTCAAAACGACGCTACTCCTGATACATTACCTCCTTCTAAACAAGATTTAAGAGTCATGCTTGATAAAAAGCAACGAGGAGGAAAGAAAGTAACCTTAATTACCGGATTTGTTGGTAAAGATCAAGATCTTGCTGATTTAGGTAAGGTCTTGAAGACTAAATGTGGTGTTGGTGGAACGGCCAAAGACGGTGAAATTATTATTCAAGGCGACTTTCGTGATAAAGTGATGGAGTTACTTCAGAAGATGGAGTATAAAGTCAAGAAGGCAGGTGGCTGATCCTATCTTTTTGTTGAAAATTCCAGATCATTCTGAATCCGTCGGTATGTGTTTTTTAAAACATCTTATTATTTTTGTATTTAAAATCTATTTAGTTCTATCGCTATGAAAAAAATATTCTCTGGCCTTCTTGCTCTACTTATGCTGTTCCCTCTTTTTATGAATGGACAAACAAAAGATGGTACCATTACTGATGATATTATAAAAGAGGCTCGTAAGCAATTTGCAAATGAACCTAAGGCTTCTGCATTGATGAATGCCATATCCAATAATAAGATTAAAGATCTGGTGTTCAATAGAAGTTTGGCAGGCAAAGTTGATCATTATTTCTCGTATAGAGTCAAATCCAAAGGAATTACAAATCAAAAATCATCGGGACGGTGTTGGTTATTTTCAGGACTCAATGTTTTTAGACCCACCGCTATTGCAAAACTTGGGATTAGTGAATTTGAATTTTCGCAAAACTATAATTTCTTTTGGGATCAATTTGAAAAGTCGAACCTGTTTCTGGAAGGCATAATCGCAACTTCAAATAAGCCACTTGACGATAGAACTGTGGAGTGGCTCTTGAAAAACCCAATAGGGGATGGGGGACAATGGACAACATTCGCGGATGTCGTTACAAAATATGGTCTGGTTCCGGCTTCAGTGATGCCTGAGACGAAGCATGCCGAAAATACAGGCGAGTTGACCTCTCTGCTCTCATCTGCGCTGAGAACCGACGCAATGGCTTTGCGGGCTAAGGTTAAACTAAATCAGGCAATCCCTCTGGCCGATCTTCGAGCTGAAAAAGGAAAAATGCTTTCTGATATATATCGGATATTGAGCTATTGTCTGGGTGAACCTCCAACGACATTTAACTGGAGATATAAAGATAGTTCGGATAAGATTGTGGATGCCGGAACGTTTACCCCAAAATCATTTTATGAGAAGATGGTCGGCATTAATTTAAAAGATTACGTAATGTTTATGAATGACCCTTCACGCGATTATTATAAACTTTATGAGGTTCAGTATGATCGTAATATGAGTGATGGAAATAACTGGCATTATATAAACCTGCCTGCAAATGATTTAAAAGAGCTTGCGAAGAAAAGTATAATGGATAATGAGGCTCTCTATTTTTCGTGTGATGTAGGTAAACAGCTTAATTCGGTTACCGGGATTTTAAATGTTGGCCAATATCAACCGGATCAGTTATTTTCGATCAAGCTGAATATGGATAAAAAACAACGGATTCAAACCAATGAAAGTTCATCCTCACATGGGATGGCACTAATTGGTGTCGATACTGATAAAGATGGAAAGCCGGTTAATTGGTTGTTGGAGAATAGTTGGGGCGCTGAAAGTGGTCATAATGGATATCTTACAATGACCGATAAATGGTTTGAAGAGTATATGTTTAGATTAGTGGTCAACAAGAAATACATTCCAGCAGAAGTATTGAAGATCCTTGATAAAGAAGCGATTCTTTTGCCTCCTTGGGATCCGATGTTTTCTCCTGAACAATAAGTTCTTTTCAGGCTTTATAAGATTGATATGCCTGTAAAAGTTTCGATGCAGTCGTATTTGAGGACTATAATAAATTAAAAACTAATAATAAGACAATGCTTACTATTTTTGGTGAAAATGTAATACAGTGGCTTAAGCAAATAGGCTTTTCTACTTCAACGGCTACTCAGCTATGGAATATGACTGATTTCTTATTGGTCTTAATTTCGTCAGTCATTCTATATTATATTTCAAAATGGATTATCGTAAGTGTTTTTAAACGACTAGCTGAACGAACAGCAAATGTTTGGGATGATATTTTACTTGAGAAACGTGTTTTTCATCGAATGGCTTTCCTGGTCCCCGGACTACTTATTTATATATTGGCTCCTGAAACACTAAATGAATTTGGAAGTAAGACTGTACATGTAGTACATACTTTAACGAGTATATACATCATTAGCATTTTTATGTTCATTATAAGTTCTTTTTTAAAAGCAGTAGATGGGATATACCAAACATTAGAGGTGTCGAAATATAGACCTATTAAGCCATACCTTCAGGTTGCTGCGATTATTGTATATATTGTAGGCGGAATTTTAATTCTGGCGTATGTCTTAGATGAGAAACCGGCTACATTTCTGGCAGGTTTGGGTGCTGCATCCGCAATTTTAATGTTTGTTTTTAAGGATGCTATACTTGGCTTAATAGGTGGAATTCAGCTTTCTGCTAATGATATGGTGCGCCCTGGTGATTGGATTGCAATGCCCAAATATGGTGCTGATGGAACAATTATAGAGATAACATTAACAACAGTAAAAATCAGAAACGGTGATTTTACGATTACTACCGTCCCTACCTACGCATTAGTTTCTGACTCATTTCAAAACTATCGGGGTATGACAGAATCTGAAGGTCGTCGGATAAAACGGTCTGTTTTGATTAATATGAATAGTATTAAGTTTTGTGATAAAGAATTGCTTCAAAAATTTAGTAAAATTCAATTAATATCAGATTATATTGCGAAAAAGGAGGCTGAATTAGCCGAATTTAATGCTGGAAGTACTCATGATGTTTCTGTTTTAGTAAATGGAAAGCGACAAACGAATTTAGGAATCTTTAGGGCCTATCTTGATGCTTATCTAAGGAGTAATCCTGATTTGAACCAATCAATGTCGTTAGTCGTAAGACAACTGCAGCCTACGGAATTAGGGTTGCCTATTGAGATCTATGCCTTTAGTAAAATTAAGGAATGGGTTGAATACGAAAGAATTCAGGCGGATCTATTTGATCACATTTTAGCAATAATCCCGACATTTGAATTACAGGTCTTTCAACGTCCTTCAGGTAATGATTTAAGAAGTTAGGATTCTGTTGCTTAAAGTTATCTGATCAACTGGTGTTGTTCAACCTGGTCAAATGCTATTTTGAACCAAACTGTAAAGTCATCTGGGCGTTCAATCATCAGCTTTTTTATATCTGCCAGTGTTAGCCATTTTATGCTATCAACCTCATCATAATTTAAGGCCATATCTCCTGCGAAGTCTCCTATCAGTACGTGATCAAATTCGTACTCGGTGAGTTCGTTGTCTAAATTTGCTTTGTATGTGAACGAGAAGTATTCTTCAAGTTTACACGTTATTCCCAGTTCCTCTTTCAATCGTCGTGTTCCTGCTTCAAGAATTGATTCGCCCGGCCTTGGATGACTGCAACAGGTATTTGTCCAAAGTCCTCCGGAATGATATTTTGATAGCGCTCTTCTTTGAAGAAGTAGTTGATTTTCTTTGTTAAATAGGAATACAGAAAAAGCACGATGCAGGCTACCTCCATCCTGATGTGCTGCCATCTTTTCCATGATCCCGATTTGGTTGTCATCCTGATCTACAAGTATTACTTTTTCTTCACTCATTATGATTAAACCAATTAAATTAAAATTTTGTTTAGTATAAAATCCTTTATGAACAGTGAATATTTTTGGAGAATCTTAATCAGTATTCTCTCTTCCATTATTTGTTGTGTAGCTATCGTTTCTTTGTTAGAAATAATCTGTAAAAGTAGATATAAGCAGCAAATACTCCAAAAGGTGCTAAGAATGACCCTCAAAGTTCATAATAGGCTTGAGAATAAACGGGATACAGCTTCAGTTTAGGACCGTTTCAATAATATTTTAAAATAACCAGCGTTTAATTCAAGAAAAAGCTGATTTGTTTTAGAATTTTAGTTATTTTTGCAGAAATAAATTTTTAAAAAACTCAGGGGTTTGGTTTTTCGAAAATTTGTACTAATTTTGCAGCCCTTAAATCACGATTATAAAAGAATTGACAATGTACCTGACATCAGAAACTAAGAAAGACATCTTCCAGCAGTATGGTAAGTCGGATATCGACACTGGTTCTTCAGAAGGGCAAATAGCCTTGTTTACCTTTAGAATCAAGCACTTAACCGAACACCTGAAAGCAAACAAGAAGGATAAAGTTACACAACGTTCGCTTGTTCTTCTGGTAGGAAAGCGTCGTAAATTGCTGGACTACCTTCATCACAAAGAAATTAGTCGCTACAGAGAGATTATCAAGCAATTGGGTCTCAGAAAGTAATACGCTAAAAAGACATTTAGTGCAAAAAAGGCAATTGGTTAATTGCCTTTTTTTGTATTAATGGAAAATGATTTTTCTCTTAGGGTAACTTTCTGAAAATCAGTCATTATTTGTTTATTGGTTATTTATTTTTGATATAAAACACCTGATACAATTAAATAATAAGCATCATTATTATGATAGGCATTACAAAAACATTTGACTTAGGTGATGGAAGAACCATCTCTATTGAAACAGGTAAGCTTGCAAAACAAGCTGATGGTTCCGCTGTTGTTAGGATGGGCGATACAATGTTGCTTGCTACGGTAGTAGCAAATAAAAATGCAGCAGAGAATGTGGATTTTCTTCCTCTTTCTGTTGAGTATCGCGAAAGATATGCAGCTGCAGGAAAATTTCCTGGGGGCTTTTTTAAACGCGAAGCAAAACCATCTGATCATGAAGTTCTTACAGCTCGATTAATAGATCGTGCGTTAAGACCTTTATTCCCTTCTGATTTTCACGCAGAAATTCAAGTTATTATTACGCTCATCTCAGCTGACAACGATGTTATGCCGGATGCTTTGGCTTGTTTAGCCGCATCTGCAGCCATTGCTGTTTCTGATATCCCTTTTAACGGTCCTATCTCTGAAGTTAGAGTTGTTAGAACTGGTGGAAAGTTTATCATCAATCCTTCTAAATCTGATACAGACAATGCGGATATCGACATGATGGTCGGTGCATCTATGGACAATATCATGATGGTTGAAGGCGAGATGAAAGAAGTTTCGGAAGCGGATATGATTGATGCTTTGAAAGCTGCTCACGATGCGATCCGCATTCAATGTCAGGCTCAGATTGACCTAGCTGAATTGGTTGAGAAATCAAAAGTGAAAAGGACATACTGCCATGAACTGAATGATGAAGATCTTCGTAAAGCAGTAAAAGACTTTTGTGCTGATAAAATTTGGGCTGTTGCAGCTAACGCTTCAGCAAAACATGAAAGAAGTGATGCATTTGATGCGATAAAGGCAGAGTTTATTGAAACATTGTCTGAAGAAGACCGGAAAGCAAAAGCTCCTTTAATCAGTCGTTATTTTCATGATGTTGAATGGGAAATAGTTCGCGAAGTTGTTTTGACTAACAGACAACGTCTGGATGGAAGAAAGTTGGATGAAATCAGACCTATTTGGTGTGAGATTGACTATCTGCCAATGGCACATGGTTCTGCTATCTTTACGCGTGGTGAAACCCAATCGCTTACTACAGTTACGCTCGGAACAAAACTTGATGAACAAACGATAGACCTTCCAATGTTTGAAGGCAAAGTTAATTTCATCCTGCATTATAATTTCCCTCCTTTTTCAACCGGAGAGGTGAAACGCATGAGTGGCATCAGTCGCCGCGAAATAGGTCATGGTAATTTAGCAATGCGTGCTTTGAAACCAATGATTCCGGGACCAGATGTTAATCCATACACTATTCGTATCGTTTCTGATATTCTTGAATCTAACGGATCGTCTTCTATGGCTACGGTTTGTGCAGGTACACTTGCACTGATGGATGCCGGCGTGAAAATGATTAAACCGGTTTCTGGAATTGCAATGGGATTAATTTCTGACAATGCAACCGGAAGATATGCTGTTTTATCAGATATCCTTGGTGATGAAGATCATTTAGGCGATATGGACTTTAAAGTATGTGGTACACGTGATGGTATTACTGCTTGCCGAATGGATATAAAAGTTGATGGTCTTTCTTTTGAGGTTTTATCTGAAGCATTAGAGCAAGCTCGTAGAGGAAGATTACATATTCTGGGAAAACTGGAAGAAACAATCAGTACACCTCGTGAAGATTACAAACCTCACGTTCCAAGAATTGTAAAGGTTGTGATTCCTCGCGAATTTATTGGTGCTGTTATAGGACCAGGCGGAAAGGTAATTCAAGAAATGCAGCGTGAAACTAATTCTACAATTGTAATTGTTGAAGAAGGTGAGTTCGGTATTATTGATATCGTTTCAAATAATAAAGAATCTATCGACGCTGTTAAAGAAAGAATCAGAAGAATCGTAGCCTTACCTGAAGTAGGGGAAGTTTATAAGGGAACCGTTAAAAATATTACAGCTTTTGGTGCCTTTGTAGAAATCTTACCTGGAAAAGACGGGTTACTGCATATCTCTGAAATTGATTGGACACGTCTTAAAGATGTTGAAAGTGTATTGAAAGTGGGCGATCAAATTGATGTAAAATTGATTGAAATTGATAGTAAGACTGGTAAGTTGAAATTATCAAGAAAGGTTTTATTACCTAAACCAGATACCAATTAATCAATTTTGTTCATTCTCCTCGGGCTTTCTTTATCGTAAGCCCGATTCAACTTTCTAAACTTTTTATGAGGCAATTAAAGATATCAAAGCAGGTTACGAATAGGGAAACCGCTTCGCTTGACAAATATCTTCAGGAAATAGGAAAAGTAGATCTTATTTCTGCAGAAGAGGAAGTGTCATTAGCGCAGCGTATTAGGCAAGGAGATAGAGCTGCTCTTGAAAAACTTACTAAAGCAAATCTCAGATTCGTAGTTTCTGTTTCTAAACAATATCAAAATCAGGGATTAAGCCTCCCTGATTTAATTAATGAAGGTAATTTAGGCTTAATTAAAGCTGCCCAACGATTTGATGAAACACGTGGGTTTAAGTTTATTTCATATGCTGTTTGGTGGATTCGCCAATCAATTCTTCAGGCTTTAGCTGAGCAATCCAGGATTGTAAGGCTCCCGTTAAATAAAATTGGTGCAATCAATAAAATAAATAAGGCATACGCCAAACTTGAACAAGAATACGAGAGAGAGCCTAATTTTGACGAGATAGCAGAAATGTTGGAGATTACCGAAACTGAGGTTAAAGATTCACTCAGAAATTCAGGTCGTCACGTTTCGATGGATGCTCCTCTAATGCAAGATGAAGATAATAACTTATATGATGTTTTGCGTTCGGATGATATCCCTACTCCTGAAAGTGGTTTGATTTATGAATCACTGAAAAAAGAGATAGAACGTGCAATATCAACGCTCACTCCAAGGGAATCTGAAGTCATTCGTTTTTATTTCGGACTGAATGGTAGTCACCCAATGACACTTGAAGAGATTGGTGAAAAGTTTGACCTGACGCGTGAACGTGTGAGGCAAATTAAAGAGAAAGCCATCCGGCGACTTAAAAACACATCCCGAAGCAAAATTCTACAATCTTATTTAGGATAACAATGAAAGTCCAGGTCAAAAGCCTGGACTTTTTTTTTACTTTTGTAAATAAAAAATTGAGAATGAAACGTCTTATCGCTCCCTCCATACTGGCTTCAAATTTTCTTAAATTAGGTGTTGACATTGAATTGCTGAATAAAAGCGACGCCGACTGGATTCATGTTGATGTTATGGATGGTCGGTTTGTTCCGAATATTTCTTTTGGCATGCCAATAATCAAAGCTGTCAAGACGATTGCTGAAAAGCCATTGGATGTGCATTTGATGATAGTAGAACCCGGTAAATACTTTAATGACTTTAAATCCGCAGGTGCTGATATTCTTACGGTTCATTACGAAGCCTGTCCTCATCTTCATAAAGATATTCAAACGATTCATAGTTTAGGCATGAAAGCGGGTATCGCGCTGAATCCTCATACCCCTATTCATCTGTTGGAGGAGATTATTACCGATGCTGATCTTATCTTGATCATGAGTGTAAATCCAGGATTCGGGGGGCAATCTTTTATCAAAGAGAGTATCTCTAAGATTAGCCGACTACGAGATATGATTGATCGGACAGGATCTAACGCCCTGATTGAAGTAGATGGAGGTGTTGGTTTGGACAACGCAAAGATTCTGTTTGATGCTGGTGTTAATGTATTGGTAGCAGGAAGTTCTGTCTTTGGATCAGCTGATCCACAGGATACCATTAAGAAACTAAAAAGTGTTTGATTTTAAATAATCACGGTTTAGTTACAAATAGTAATGGCATACCTTCTCTCTTATAGGAATGCTTTCCTAATAAGCTGACTACATAGGATTAAAATATAGATTTACTTTGTTGCTTTTAAAGGCTAAATGTTTAGCCATTAACGGATTAATGTGAAGATTTCGTCAATATTCTTTTTAGATGGACGCTTAGGATAGCCGAATGGCTTTCCGATAGCCACAAATGAAATAAGATGCCATGGCGATTCTACTTTAAGATATTTCTGTAATTCCTCCTTTGCTATCATTGGACCGCTTAGCCAACAAGCACCATATCCGAGATCAACTGCTGATAGTAAAATGTTTTGGGTAGCAGCTCCTGCACTTTGCAGGTCTGGATAATTCCTGAGCTGGATAATTTCGTCGTGAGTAAGATTGACACTTTTATCTAAATCAGTTTCATGTGGCTTCATGACTAATGCAATCAATGAAGGCGCATTTTCAAAAAAAGTGGAATACCACTCTATTTTGGTTAAAAGTTTTTTCTGACCAATGTCATCTAATTTAAGTGGCAAATCAGATAGCTTAGCAATGACTACTTCGGCCATCTCTTTTAACTTCGATTTATTGGTAACGGCGATGAACTTCCATGGCTGTGAATTATTTAATGTTGGGGCCAATCCTGCCCTCCGGACCATCTCCTTTAAATCCGATTCATCAACTGCTTCATTTGTAAAGCTTCGGATGCTCATTCTTTTTTCAATAGTATGTTTTAACTCCATATCCTTACATTTAAAATTGGTTCATAAATATTTACAAGTAAAGTAACAAATTGTTTTAATATCTTTAATTTTGTGCTTAAACTATTCATAAAATGACTCCAACAATACAACAATTAAACCCGTCTAAGGTTTTTTATTTCTTTGCTGAAATATGCAAGATTCCAAGACCTTCAAAGAAAGAAGAACAAATCGCTCAATATTTAGTGAATTTTGCAAAAGAAAGATCTCTTTTTTATGCAGTGGATAAAATTGGCAATGTCTTGATTAGAAAACAGGCTTCTAAAGGGTTTGAACAAAAGCGCTCTGTCGTTTTGCAAAGCCATATGGATATGGTTTGTGAGAAAAACGCCGATTCTAAACACAACTTTGAAACGGATCCTATTCTCCCTTATGTTGAAGGTGATTGGATCAAAGCAAAAGGAACGACATTAGGGGCTGATGATGGCATTGGAATTGCAACACAACTAGCCATCCTTGATTCGACAGATATCGAGCATGGTCCGATAGAATGTCTGTTTACTGTTGATGAAGAGACTGGTTTGACCGGTGCATTTAATCTGGAACCTGGTTTCTTAGATAGTAAGATTCTGCTTAATCTGGATTCTGAAGACGAAGGACAGATCTTTATTGGATGTGCCGGAGGAATTGATACTATCGCTCATCTAAAGTATTCTACAGCACCTGTCAATCCCGATACCACAGCTTTTAAGCTTATTGTTGGTGGATTAAAAGGAGGGCATTCCGGTGATGATATAAATAAGGGATTGGGCAGTTCTGTCAAAATACTCTCGAGAATATTATGGGCTGCGATAAATCAATTTGCGGTTCAACTAGTGGATATTGATGCTGGTAATCTTCGAAACGCAATTGCCAGAGAGGGGTGGGCTATCGTAACAGTCCATAATGATCAGATTGCTGCATTCAATTTGTTAATTGATAAAATGCTGTCAGAGATTAAATATGAACTGAAAATTACGGATTCTGATGTCTTTATTAAGGCAGAGAAGACAACCCATCCTTCAGTTGTTATGAATAAAGAGGATGCTTCTAAGCTCGTTAATGCTTTATGTGCGTGTCCTCATGGCGTAATTGCGATGTCGTATGAAATTGAGAACTTCGTTGAGACTTCTACTAATCTGGCTTCTGTAAAAAAGAAGAACGACTATATCGAAATCACAACGAGTCAGCGAAGCTCAGTAGAATCGGCAAAGAAGAATATTGCTTCAATGGTGGAGGCTGTTTTCCTACTCGCTGGAGCAACTGTATATCATTCTGATGGTTATCCTGGATGGGCTCCAAATGCAGAGTCACCAATCCTGAAATTGGCAGACGGGATCTATAAAGAATTATTTGGTGTAGATCCATTGGTATTGGCCATTCATGCTGGCCTAGAATGTGGTCTAATTGGTGAGAAATATCCCGAAATGGATATGATTTCATTCGGTCCGACAATGAAAGGAGCACATTCACCTGATGAACGCCTTAATATACCATCCGTATTGAAATTCTGGGACTTTACATTGGAAATTTTGAAGAGGGTATAATGCATCGTCTTTTCTGGCAAAGGGAGAAATCTTCTAGAAGTGTATCGCTTTTATGGATATTTCTCTCTTCGTTTGGAATGACGAACGATATTTATCGGCATAACAAAAATCAGATACCCTTCTTTTACGATTAAGTCATTATGTTTTTCTAACTCATATAAAACATATGCTCTATTAGAATTTTAAATCCAATCAATATTAGGATAATACCGCCTAATATCTCCATTCTTTTTCCGAGTCTGTGACCTGCTTTCTTTCCAAAAAGAATACCTAGCATAGCAGCTATGAAGGTTACAGATCCAATTATGATCAGGGATGTATAGATGTCGGTTTTCAAAAATGCAAAGCTGAGACCTACAACTAATGCATCAATACTGGTAGCAATCGACATGGTTATCAAAACCCATATATTGAGTGGATTGAATGTCTTTTCCTCATCAGGCTTCAGACTCTCGATAAGCATTCTAACTCCGATGAGCGTAAGTAGTCCAAATGCTATCCAATGATCATAATCAAGTAAATACGACGAGATACTTTTCCCTGCAAGCCATCCGACTAAGGGCATTAAACCCTGAAAGAAAGCTAATGAAAATGCAATTTTCATTGCGTTGAAAAAAGTGATATGCTTCATCATTAAGCCACTCGATACAGAGACAGCAAAAGAGTCAAAACAGAGTCCAATAGCAATTAAAAGTATTGTGACAAATTCAATAAAGCTCATAGAAGGAAGTAAAATGCAAAGATAGAAAAGATTTTCAAAGGGTTGGTAAGATTTGAGTTATGCACTCTCCAAATCCTATTCTGGTATCCTTCCTTTTTGCACATCCTTTGATCGTTATGATATCATAGTCTTCCAGAAATTTTCTTGATTTTC
>JAHEYR010000260.1 GCA_023251485.1 Bacteroidales bacterium | reverse complement strand
AACGTAATTGTGCAATGTTGAACAAAGTTCCCGGAAGTGTCAGCAGATCCAAAGATTCTTCCTGCTGTGCCTACGGTCGTAGCTTGACTTCCTACGTACATCACTTGACCGGAATTCTGGCTAATTCGGAAGCCAGCGGTATGAAGAGCTAAAACCTTAATTACCGAACCTACGGCAGCGGTAGCTGGAAGAGTAAATGTTACTTGCGAGGCGTTGTTTGCAATATATCCATTGTTTATAGACATGGCTTGAGTAGAAGCGGTTATCACTGTGTAAGGAAAGCTGCCGCCTGCCGCTGCCGCCCATGTAGGAACTCCACCCGCTAGAGTTAAAACATTCGTATTTGAACCAGCTGCCAATTTAGATAAAACGTTAGGAGCAGAGGCGTATAAAATATCTCCAGTTGCGTAAGAGGTGATTCCTGTCCCGCCAAATGTAGGCCCAATCGTTGTTGCATTCCAAGTACCCGTGGTAACGGTTCCTAGGGTGGTGATAGAGGTTTGGCCTACGTAAGCGGCTGAAATATCAATTATAGGATTTTGCCCACCTGTAGAGGTAATTCTATTGGCAGTTCCAGAAACGCTGAGAACTCCTAGAGCGCTGGAATTAATAGACACAAACCCATTGGCGTCTACTGAGAAATGAGCTGAATTATATGCAGAAAGGCCCACGTTAGTCGCATTAGTTGAAGCAACGGCTTGAGAAAGCTGAACAATGGTGGTGATTGTATTTCCAGAGCCGGAAGTGTGAACTGGAACTGTCCCTGCGGCTTGTGTTGCACCAAATATATTTAATGTATTGGCAATTGGAATAGCAAAGCCAACGTTAGCAATAAATTCCGTCGGGATCTCAGGATGTGTCCCTATGACATCAATTTCACCAGCTTGTGACATTATCTACCATCCTGTAAGCCTTGAATCAAGGTATAGATAATTTCAAACTTCTTTTCCGAATATCGGTTATCTTTTTTTATAATAGCCAATTCTTGAGAAAAGCCTTTCAGATCCGTTTTCAAACTTTCTAACAGCTGTTTCATCTCACTTCTAAACGATTCTATTTCCGAAGGCTTGTTATCCACGTGTTGTTTTAGAGAATCAATTTTCTCTTGAAAACACCCCCGCATAGCCATTTTTTCCGAGGAAAGTTGATTACTTAAGGAGTAGATTTTTTGTAACACTTCTTCTTTATCAGTGACCACAGACGCGGCTAATTTTTCATAGTCAGATTTACACACTAAATCTTGTGAAATCTGATTAATCTCTTTACGAAATTGAGAGATATCACTAGTCACATTCATGGTAATAGTGCTAAGAAGTTGTTGAATTTCATAACAACTTTTTTTGACACCATCTTGAAAATTTTCTACAGCTATTTCAATCTCTTTCTTTTCACTTTTGAATCTGTGTATCAATTGATTGCTATGTCCAGACATAAGCTCTATCGAATTCTTAAGAGACTGAATCGATTGATTAGTCTGATATACGAAATCTTGATGATTCTTAAGCTCTTGAGCAACCCTAAGATCGACTTCAGATTTTTTATTCTGCATAAATGAATTCAATGTATACAGCTCCACTAGTAGGTGCGGCCACCTGCTTAACATAGAATTGGGTTCCGACAGCAATAACAAAGCTGTCGTCTTTTCCAGGGACAAGATTAGATGTTAAATCATACAGCTTGAAAGATCCCGCTGGGACAATGATCTGACCCGTAGAGTTAGTGTTATCTACGCTAAATATCATGTCACCTACCGTTCTATTAGTGATGCACATGATTCTTGGGTTTACCGTTAAAGGACCCCCCACAGCCGCATAGGTTCCAGATATGGATCCAAATGCTAGTGAGCGTAAGGTATCGAAATATACTTTTTTTGCTGACATACGACTCCTTAAACCTGTCTTACGATGAAGTATCTAACAATGGAGTTGTCATCTGTCTGGACGCTTGCATCCGAAGGATCGTAAGCAGAGATGACAAATGAAGTTGCAGGGGTAATGACATAGCCAAACACACCCAGAGCGCTAGAGCTATTGACATCGATACGTTCGATATACACATGATCCCCGGCGCCGATGTTTGTATTCAAGACCGTAGCAACACCCGAAGACAATGTAGTTTGTCCAATGAAGTCTGTAGCAGCGCCACCGTCCATCGATAGCACATCATTAACCAGAACGTTGGTGAAAGTACCCGCAGCTGGAAGAGTACCGCCGATTGCTCCAGGAGAGGCTAAGCGAGCTGTCAAGGAAGCGGGGGTTACTGCTACTAGAAGAGAAGTACCCGTCACAGACTCGGCGTCTGTAGAAGTCTCTAATGTTCCGCGTTGTGTAGTGCTAGCAGCGGCAACATTAATAGTTAGTGTACCGGCAGTCCCAACAACACTAACACCATCCGCAGCATCACCCAACACATCAACGTTACCACCAACCGGAGAAATTGCTCCTCCTGAATCGCCCGTCAAAGTTACAATAGCGCCCGTAGTTCCCGATCCCAACGCAATCCAACTACCCGAACCAGGCCACATCCATGCTGTAGAAGCGTCAGTATCCAACCATAGAGTCCCTTTGACATAAGATTTATCATTTGAGGTTGGGGCTCTTAAAGCATATTGTAAATCAGGAGGCTGAATAGCCCTTACACCTAGGTACTGACGTGAACTTCTAGAAAGTGACATAACGATCTCCGTTAAAATTTTTCTTTAAAATAGCACGGCAAGAAGAGATTGTATATAAAAATTATTTTACATTGATCTAATAAAACGTTTGTGGTATATATAGATATATAAATATTAAAAGGAGAAGAAATGGACTATTATTTTGTGATAATTTTATTTGTGTTGTATGGGTGCGCATCCATTTACGATGGGGCTAAAGATCATTCTTCATCTAGTTGATCATCAACTTGTTGTAAAGATTGGATAAAAGTAGTTACATCTTTATGTGGTGCAGCCGCTCGTTTAAAAGCCTCTCTAGCAGTCTTGTTTTGGGATAAAGTCTTCAGTCCTTTTATAGCTAGACCAGCAGCGGCTGTTTCTACAACACCAATACTATAAACCCCTAAAACAGATAAAACACCTTTTGTTTTATGACCCCATGCAGAAGAAAAAAAGTCATCAATTTTATATAACAAGCTATTTTTCTCCGCTTGATCATAAGCCGCTTTCTCATCAGCAGTCATTTTTTCTCTGGCTTCGCGCGAACGTTTAATTCGCTCTTTTCCACGGTCATTCAAAGATTTTTCTGTTTCTTTTCGCTCTTTGGAAGATTTCTTTCCAAATCGCTCTTCTCCAACTTTTGCAGGTTTTCTTCTACCTTCAAGCCTTTTTTCCCAAAGTCTATCTATTTCTTGATTCATTCTTTCTACTTGCGAAGGAGAGGCATTTTGAATAGATTTTTCTAAGATATCTTTATTCTTTTTAATACGATTAGATAAAGTTTCAAGATTCTTCATAAAGGCAACGCCTTCTTCACCAGCAACCAT
>JAHEYR010000081.1 GCA_023251485.1 Bacteroidales bacterium | reverse complement strand
CAAATCATATCAAATGCCTCATGTACCACAAATTGTGTGGCACCCATGATAAAGATATTAGATGAAAACTGGGGACTTGAGAGTGGATTTATCTCTACCGTCCATTCCTATACCCGCGATCAAAACCTCATAGATGCTCCTCACACTGATTGGAGAAGAGGCAGAGCAGCTGCCGAATCTATCGTCCCAACGACCACAGGTGCAGCAAAAGCAGCGACACGTATCTTTCCTCATCTCGAAGGCAAGCTTGGTGGCTTTGGAATCCGTGTCCCGGTTCCCGATGGCTCACTTACCGACCTTACCTGTACGCTCAGAAAGCCGGTGACTGTTGAAGAGATTAATCTGGCATTTAAGACTGCAGCTGAAGGACCGCTCAAAGGAATTCTAGAATATACCGAAGACCCTATCGTCAGCGTTGACATCCTGGGCAACACACATTCAGCCATTTTTGATGCAGGACTTACGGCTGTTCTTGGTGAAAACCACACCCTTGTAAAGATTGTGGCCTGGTATGATAATGAATGTGGCTATGCCTCAAGACTAGCTGAACTGATTGAAAAGTTTGCTTAAATATCATATGTTAAAAAAGGCCCCGACAGTGAAAACCATTGTCGGGGCCTTTTTTTATTCAATATTATGCGTCGTAAAGTTTCGAGCCTTCGTTTCATCAAACTCGCCCTCCCAGCGAGCTACCACAGCTGTAGCTAAACAATTTCCTACCACGTTTACAGCGGTACGCGCCATATCCATCAAGATATCGATCCCCAAAATGATAAAGATAGGCCAGGTGGGCAAACCAAAACTGGTTGCAGTACCCAAAAGAATAACCAATGAAGCCCTTGGAACACCGGCTACCCCTTTACTGGTAAGCATCAATGTAAATACAATAATCAGTTGTCGCTCAATGGGCAAATGAATACCGGCAACCTGAGCAACAAAAATAGTAGCCAGTGAAAGATAAAGCGTGGTGCCATCCAGATTAAAACTATAACCGGTAGGCATCACAAAGGCAACTATTTTCCGAGGCACACCAAACTTCTCCATCGCCTCCATTGCTCGTGGCAGTGCCGATTCAGAGCTGGTGGTAGCAAAAGCAATGGTAGCAGGTTCAGAAACGGCCAGAATAAATTTCTTTACCGGTATCTTTAGAAATAAAGCGATCGGCATCAACACACCAAACAGAAAAAGGGAAAGCGCGATATATAATGTAGCAAGCAGTTTAAACAGATTGGCCAATATTCCCAGTCCCATATGTCCAACAGTATAGGCAATGGCTGCAAAGACAGCAACAGGAGCCATATACATCACCACATTTGTAAACTTAAACATGGTCTCCGAAAGGCTCTCGGTGAAGCTGATCATTTTATTGCGGTGTTTTTCCTTGAGCATCGCAACAGCAATCCCAAACACGATACTGAAAATAACCACCTGCAGTATCTGCCCGTCGTAAACAGCCTTAGCGATATTTTCCGGAAAGATATGAAGGATAACCTGATCCCATGATTGAGGCTTTACCGCAGTCAGGGATTCCTGAACTGCATTTACGGGGAGAGAAACACCAACACCGGCCTGACTAATGTTGATAACCAACAATCCGATGAATAATGCAAGGGTAGAAACAATTTCAAAATAGACAATAGACTTCCATCCCATCCGTCCAACCTGTTTAAGATTGGAATGACCGGCTATTCCAACAACCAATGTCGCAAAGATCAAGGGAGCAATGATGGTCTTCACCATGTTTAAAAATATCTTACTTAACACATCAAGATGAATCGCTATCTTTGAAAAGTCTTCGCCAAATTCAGCACCCACGATCATACTAATCAAAATCCAGGTAGTGAGTGTGTTTTTGCGAGTGGCAAACCAAATAATGGATGCTATGGCTATCCACCGACTAACAAGTAATAACAAAGGAGAGAAAGAAGCAAACTGATAAAATTGACACAAATTGAGAATTGCAGTAAATAAAATGCAACCAAACATTGTGAAAAGAATCTTACGCGGCATAAAGCTAGTTGGTTATATTGTGCCTACAAATATAGCTTTAAAATAAAGAATAATCATACACGCTGATCTGCCCCGGTATTTTTTCAGGATAAACTTTTGAATTCTTTTGATGTTTACTTCTCTTAAACAGTAACACATACACACGGACAATGCAAAGTAAATATAAAATGATTATCGCAGATCTGAAGGTATCTGATCTGATCATGGAAAACTATTACATTATTTTAATGCTTGAACATTTTGGCATTCAGCTAAATGTTCAAGAGAAAACAGTTGAAGAGGTTTGCCTTGAAAATAATATAAACGTCGAAGTCTTTCTGACTTTTGCGAATCTATTCAATGGAATAAAATATATCCCGGCCACTGAGTTTACCTTCGAAGATCTCCAAACCATCATCGGCTATCTGAAAAACTGCCATCATTATTATATCGAAGAAAAATACCCTAAGATCAGACGCTATATAAAACGCATCCATGAATTAAATAAGCTACCTGAAACGAAACTCATCGAGACCTTTTTTAATGAGTATATCAATGAAGTTACTGCGCATCTTGATTATGAGAACAATGTGGTTTTTCCTTATATCACCAATTTATTTAACCAATCGAAGCACTTATTACCGGTCAGCGATGTGAATTTGTATTCCGTAACCGAATACAAAGATCACCATAGCGATATCGAAGAGAAGTTAACCGATATTAAAAATCTACTGATTAAATACCTTCCGCAACACAACGAACAGAACGTTCGACGCAAGCTACTTTTTAGTTTGTTTGAGCTGGAATACGACCTGAATATCCATTCTCAGATAGAGGATAATATCTTGGTTCCATTAGTTGAAAAGGTAGAACAACAACTTAAAAAAGGATGAAAACAATGAAACCCAACATCGTCATTGCAGATCCTTATCCACTTATTTATGAGGGGCTATTTCATATTCTATCAAATACGGAAAACCATTTTTCTATTTATAAGGCGACAACCCTCAACGAGATCCAGCATATACAACATCAAACCACCATCGATATCGTTTTAATCAATCCGATACTGGTTCAAAACAACATCGAACAATTTACAAAGCTAAAAGCGAGCATGGAACGAACAAACTGGTTGGCTGTTATTTGTGCTTATTTTCCTCCGGCCCTACTCTCCCTCTTTTCCGGACAGATTCAGTTGAGTGATCAGCCCAACTTTATTCTGACTACGATCCATAAACATATCGAGACAGACCATCAACAAGAAGTCGGCGAACATCAATTCTTAAGCGAACGTGAAATTGATGTATTGAAACTTCTCGTCACCGGAAACTCAAATAAAGAAATAGCGGATAAGCTGAATATCAGTGCCCACACCGTCATCTCCCACAGAAAAAACATTTCTCTCAAAACCGGAATTAAATCATTATCAGGACTAACCATCTATGCCGTCATAAAAAACATTATTTTTATCGACACCTATTAATAGGAAAGATTCTAGAACGATAGAATTCCGTTCTAACCCTTTTCACAACATAATCACTTAAATCACCATCCCCACAAATAGGGAGTTCCTCATCAATAAATCCTTATTTTATGGGATTGTAGGTTTTTTCGTCTCAGAATACTTTTGCAGTGTTAATTATCAAACACTTTACTGATCAAAACAAACCACCAAAACAAGTAAGTTTTATCAGTGATCACTAAACAAAATATTTTCTGATGACCAACTGTAATACCATTCTGACTTTTTTAATCTTCCAAATTGGATTTATAAACGCGAGCTTCGCTCAAAAAGATTCTTTAACTACTAAAGCCGAGTCACCATTTACCTATAGTGCTTCCTATGTTGGCGATTTAGTAACCAACTATCGCGGTGGAATAAAAACAGGTACAAACTATCTAGGATTAGCAAATTTCAAAATTGGCTTCGATCCGGCGAAAGCAGGATTATGGGAAAATGGATATCTGTTTTTAAATGCAGCCAACACACATGGAGGTGAGCCTTCTGCCAATCTTGTGGGCGACTTTCAGGGAGTAACAAATATTGAAGCCGGGAATCTATCTTTCCTCTATGAGCTCTGGTACAAACAAACCATACATAATTTTGTAGTCATTGTCGGGTTGCAAGATTTAAATACACAATTTGCCTCCAGCGAGTATGGCGGGTCATTCGTAAACAGTTCTTTTGGCATTCATGCAAGTATTGCAGATAATATTACGGCTCCTATATTTCCACTAACGGCATTAGGATTAACTTTGCAGTGGAATATTTCAGAAAAGTTATTAGGACAGGCTGCTATTTTTGATGGTACACCCGATAATTTTGAGACAAATCCTTATAACTTAAACTGGAAGCTAAGTAAGAATGACGGAATGACAGGTATTTCAGAATTTCAATTCGTTGGAAGCTTGATAAAAGGGCTGAAGGGAACCTATAAGGTTGGAGCCTATTTTCATGAACACAATAGCAATTCGGTCTCTGAGGTAAAGAACAATTACGGATTCTATTTCGTTGGGGATCAACAAGTTTTTGTCAGCAAGGATAACAAAAGAGGGTTATCTGTTTTCACTCAAATCGGCTTATGCCCTAAAGACAAAAACACCAATAATCGGTTTATCAGTCTGGGAACAGTCTATAGAGGATTATTCAAGAACAGATCGCTCGACGAAACAGGTATAGCTTTTGCATATGCCGGTTTTAGCAGAAAACTTGTTGGAAATGAAACAGCTATTGAACTTAATTATCGTCTGCATGTTTCAGACAATATCTTCATTAAGCCCGACTTTCAATACATCATTAATCCTGCCGGAACAGATAACAAACTCAAAAATGCTTTTGTTAGCTTATTAAGGGTAGGGATTAATTTTTAATGACTATTGTTTTAAAAGAAGAACTATAAATGATAAAATATTCGCGACTATCCGACTTAGCAACAACCGAAGAGGGGATCATAACCAAAGTCTTCGGTCAAGGTGCTTTTCGGAAAAGGATTACTGAGATGGGGTTCGTTAAAGGGAAAAAGGTGAAAGTCATTAAAAACGCCCCTTTGCAAGACCCTATTGAATACGAAGTAATGGGTTATCGCGTCTCGCTAAGACGCAGTGAGGCTCAGCTGGTTGAAATTATCTCAGTAAAAGATAAGGACTCTCTCTCTAAAATTGAATTTGAAGGAACATTTGAAGTAGACAGGCAAAATATTAACGAAGATAGAAGCGACGTTTCAATTAATATTGCATTGGTTGGTAACCCGAATTGTGGAAAGACAACACTTTTCAATTATGCTTCGGGGTCTCACGAACGTGTTGGAAACTATGGTGGCGTAACGGTAGATGCCAAAGAGGCCACCATGAAAAAAGATGACTATCTCTTTCATATTGTAGATCTACCTGGCACCTACTCTATCACTGAATACTCGCCCGAAGAGCTATACGTAAGATCGCACATCACCGACAAAAAGCCCGATATCGTCGTAAACGTGATTGACACCTCCAATCTGGAGCGCAATCTATTTCTGACCACCCAGCTCATCGACATGAATATCAAGGTGGTGATCGCACTTAACATGTACGACGAGTTAGAACAACACAATTCAAAATTAGATTACGAAGCACTGGGAAAACTTATTGGGATCCCGATGGTTCCAACGGTCGCCTCTAAAGGGAAAGGAATCGATGAACTTTTCGCGAAGTTAATTGACGTCTACGAAGAGGTAGATCCTACTATCCGGCATATCCATATCAATTATGGTGCTGAAATCGAAAAAGCCATCCGTTCTATTCAACAAGAGATAAGGTCGAACAAAAAAAGTTACCCCAAGTTCTCTTCACGCTATATGGCGATCAAGTTATTAGAACAGGATAAAACGACACTGTCTTCATTCGAAGACTTTAGTAACTACGAACAGATCAAAACGGTAAGCGCAAAAGCCATTGCTGTTTTGGAAAAAGAATATGGTGAGAAATCTGAAACGATCATCACTGATGCCAAATATGGTTTCATCGATGGAGCACTAAGAGAAACTTTTACACCAGGAAAAGTAGACAAACGGAAAGAAAAACTAGAGCTCGACAACATACTAACAAATAAATACTTAGGATTTCCTGTATTTATATTTTTTATGTGGGTCATGTTCCAGGGAACTTTTACCCTTGGAAAATATCCAATGGAATGGATCCAATCAGGTGTAGCCCTCTTGTCAGAATCACTACACTCCCTGATACCTGCAGGTCCCCTACGCGATTTAGTTATTGATGGAGTCATCGGAGGAGTAGGCGGTGTCATTGTTTTCTTACCTTACATCCTACTGATCTTTTTCTTTATCTCATTTATGGAAGATACGGGCTATATGGCTCGCGCATCGTTTATCATGGATCGGTTGATGCATAAGATTGGGTTGCATGGCAAGTCATTTATTCCTTTGTTAATGGGCTTTGGCTGTAACGTGCCGGCCATGATGGCTACCCGTACCCTCGACAATAAGAAAGACAGGATCTTAACCATGTTGATCACACCGTTTATGTCGTGTAGTGCCCGACTTCCGGTTTATGTTTTGTTTATCTCTGCATTCTTTCCAAAAAATCAGGGACTCATCTTATTCTCCATCTATTTTATTGGTGTAGCCTTAGCCGTTGGTGTTGCTTTAATTATGAAACGAGTGATGTTCGCAAAACAAGATGTTCCTTTTGTAATGGAGTTGCCACCCTACAGAATCCCAACTTTAAAAAGCACCATTAAACACATGTGGTACAAAGGGGCTCAATATCTCAACAAGATGGGAACTGTCATTCTTATGGCATCCATCATCATCTGGGGACTCGGATATTACCCACGCAACGTTCAATTATCAACAAAATTCGATCAGCAGATCTCAACTATTCAGTCAAACAAACAGCTGAACGACAAAGAAAAAGAGAAACAGATTTCACAAATCACGCTGGTAAAAGAATCAGAACGTCAGGAAAAATCATATATCGGTCAAATAGGACATGCTGTTGAACCGATCATCAAACCACTTGGCTTCGACTGGAAAATCGGGGTAAGCATTGTCACCGGACTGGCAGCTAAAGAGATTGTTGTCAGCACAATGGGCGTTTTGTATCAAGCTGATCCAAAAGCTGACGAGGCGTCAGGCTCATTAAAAGAAAAGCTGCAACAACAAAGATATACCAGTGGTGAACACAAAGGAGCGTTGGTATTTTCACCCCTTGTTGCATTTGCTTTCATGCTATTTGTATTAATCTATGCACCCTGTATTGCTGCTGTGGCGGCCCTCAAGAAAGAATCGAGCTGGAAATGGGCCATATTCACGGTGGTCTATACCACCGCCATCGCATGGATTGTCTCATTCCTGACATTTCAGATTGGCAGCCTTTTTGTATAATCATTAAAAAATAAAACAAAATGTCACAAACTATAATAGTTGCAATCATCTTAGTCCTCGCCGCTGCTTATGTTGTATATTCAGCAGTTAAGAGCATCCGTTCAAAGAACGCAAGCCACTGTGGCGATTGCTGCGGATGTAGTGCCAAAGACGAGATTATGGATATGGTCAAGAAGAAGGATTGTTGCTAACGAATAAGTGCCCGTTCGTAATAGAAACCGAATATCCGACATAAATATTAAAAGCCTGACATGCAATTCGATTGCATGTCAGGCTTTTCCATTACACAGAAAGAATTGCTAATTCTCTTTGTGCGAGAGCAAATATAATATAGGCGTAGTGATGATGGTTATCAGAAGTGAAGAGATCAAACCACCTACAATCACCGTTGCCAACGGACGCTGAACATCAGAGCCAACACCCGTGTTCAATGCCGCGGGCAGCAACCCGATAATAGCAATCAACATCACCAGAAAGATGGGACGAAACTGGACTAACGATCCGTTTAATACGACTTCTTTGAGTGGGATTTTGCTCTTCCGGTTTAACCGGTTCAGATAACTGACCCAAAGCACCCCGGCCATCACACAGACCCCGGCTAACGAAACGAAGCCTACTCCTGCCGAAATACTGAAATTGATATGCCGCAGATATAAAGCACCGACCCCACCAATAATAGAGAATGGGATATTGGCCATCACGATAAATGCATATTTAAATTTATATTTAAAGAAGATCAACAAGATCACAAAGATGAGCAACAACGTAATCGGGACGATGAAAGCGAAACGACTCTGCGAACGTTGTAGATTTTCAAACTGGCCACCCAGACTATATGAATAATTAGCCGGTAGCTTAATTTGTTTATCTATTTTTTCGCGCACCTCCTTTGCAAAGCTTCCCTGGTCGCGACCACGAATGTTTGTCTTCACCGTTATCTGTCGTTCTTCATCACTACGACAGATGATCGACTGCGCTTCTGCAAGTTTGATCGTTGCAACCTGCGAAAGGGGAATTCGTAACCCGGTCTTCGTAGGAATGATGATTGATCCGATTTGTTCAGGCGTGTTGCGACTTTCACGATTATAACGGAGAATGATGTCGAAACGACGTTCTTCCTCCCATAACGAGCTCACGGGCAATCCACCAATCGCCATTTCGAGCACCGCGTTGATATCCGAAACATTTACTCCATAACGGGCAGCGGCTTCGCGATTAATTTCAACCACCAACTGCGTTTGTTTGTTTTCCTGCTCTATTGCCGTTTCAGAGGCTCCGGAAATCTTACGGGCAATAGCCAGAATCTTTTCACTATAATGCCGCAGCGTATCGAGGTTTCGTCCGTTAATAAAAATTGCTAAATCAGACGACGAGCCGGTGGCATTCTCAGTTACCATGTCGATGATAGGCTGTGTTATGGTGAAGTCGGCACCGGGCATGATGTTTTCAAGCCTGTTTTTTATCTGAAGAACCAACTCTTTCTTCGTCCGTTTGCTTGCCCACGAATCATAGGGTTGCTTGAGCTGAACCATAGCTTCGATACGGTTTGGACCAAAAGGATCCTGACCATCATCGGTTCGACCGTGTTGTGTCATCACCCCTTTCACCTCATCATATTTCATCAGTTCCTTTCGAATCAGTTCAGGATATTGCCGGGCCGATTCGAGCGAGATCCCCGAAGGTAGAAATACCCGGACCCAGATACAGCCTTCGTCAAGCTCCGGTAAAAACTCAGAACCCAGTTTTGTTCCACCCCAAATACCAAGAACCACAACTACCGAGGCGACGACCATCACCGTTTTTGGTATTGTCAGTGCGCGTTGCAATATCAGCTGATAGCCCTTCTGAACTACCGACCAGACCACGTTCTTGTGTTCCGACGAATTGGTCTTGAAAATATATGAAGCCAGGATAGGCACCAACGTGAGTGAATAAAGCAACGAACCCAGAATAGCGAACGAAAGTGTCCATGCCATGGGCGAAAATAGACGACCCTCAACACGTTGCAGGGTAAACATTGGCAACAGTGCAACGATGATGATCACGACGGTGAACAATATCTGCCGTTGAATCTCTCGCGACGATCGAATGACGACTGTCTGTATCCCCGGCCCATTATCGAATCGCGAGGCAGAACCCAGATTTCGGAAGATAGCCTCCACCATCACCACCGAGGCATCCACGATAATCCCGAAGTCGATGGCGCCTAACGAGAGCAGATTTGCCGGAATCCCTGTAAGATACATACAGATAAAGGCAAACAGCAACGAAAATGGAATGGCTAAAGCTGAGATAGTGGCAGCTTTCCAGTTTCCCAGCAACAGGGTAAGTACCAACAACACGACAAGCATGCCCTCCATCAGTGTTTTGGCTACGGTCTCAATAGTGAGCTGCACCAACTCAGTACGATCATAGAAGGTATTGATTTTAACACCTTTCGGAAGAATCTCGTTGTTGAGTTCGTTTACCTTTTCATAGACATTCACCATCGTATGCGAGGGGTTCTCGAACTTCTTCAACAACACAATTCCTTCAATACTCATGTTCTTTGAAACCCCTCGCGAGCGATCCGAATAACCCAGAATGCCATTGGGTGGAAAATTACCAATTTCGACATTGGCCACATCCTTGATGAGAATAGGTACCCCATCACGGTTATCGATCACAATATTGCCAATATCTTCAGCCTTCGCAATGCGTCCGATACCACGAATATTCATTTGAGAAGAGCCAATGCGGATATAATTTCCTCCGGTATTTTTATTGTTGGCCGTTATCGCGTCAGAGATATCTTGTACCTTAAGATTATATTTCTCCAGCTGGATAGGCTTAATAACCACCTGAAACTGCCGTTCCAAACCACCGAAATTAGATACGTCAACCACCCCCTCAGCCTGTAGTAATTTTGGGATGATTACATAATCCTGTAGCTCGCGCAAGTAAGTCAACGGAACACTATCCGGTGCATCAATCACATAGCGAAAGATCTCACCCATCGCCATCGTCATTGGTGTAAGTACTGGCTCTACACCATCGGGTAATTCAGCATCTTTCAGCTTTTCAAGTACCAGTTGGCGTGCACGATAGATATCTGTTTTATCATTAAAAGTAAGCGTCACATTAGATAACCCGAATATAGAGCGCGAACGTTTCGAGATGACGCCCGGAACCGTGTTTAAGGCTCGTTCTACCGGAATCGTAACTTGTTGCTCAACTTCTTCGGCAGGTAGTCCGTTCAACTGAGTGATCACTCCGACCTCTGTGTCGCTGATATCGGGATAGGCTTCAATGTCGAGCTGAAACCATGCCCATACGCCAATGGCAGCCAGCAAGAGTGCTCCCAATAAAACTACGGCCCGGTTTTTTATAATGAATTGAATGAATCGTTTCATAAATCTTATATGGATTAAATTCCCAAATCGATACCCTTAAGCAGGTACACGTTGTTTATCACTACCTCTTCGCCAATATTCAGTCCACCTGAAATCTCAATATAATCACCTGCCTCTGAAGAAAGTGCTACTTCTCGCCGTTCAAAAATATTGGATGCTTTTTTGACGAAAACATAATAGCGCGCATTAGCACTGATAACCGCTTTTTTGGGAATCATCAATCCTTTGTGAGGCGCTTCGAATTTGACTTCGGCATACATACCGGGTCTTATTTTTTCCTGCCTATCAAATAATGATAAACGAACCTTCAATTTCCGGGTCTGTGTATTCATTACATCAGCCACCACATCAATATTGGCAGTAAACGTTTCGTTAGGAAAACTTGGAAACTTAAGGTCGTATTTCTGACCTTTTTTGATGAGGTTCAACTCCGATTCGGGCAGATCACATATCAGCCATACAGTGCCCACCGGACCTCTGTTAAGGCTTTCAGGGTTTAAACCGGCTTCCCTCAGGCGGGCTTCGTTTTCTGCGAGCGAGGTCTGCACCGACATTAGCTCGGCAGAGGCATCGTTGAATTCTTTTCCGGTGGCAGCCCCGTTTTTATACAGGTCGGTGATTCGTTCGAGGTTAATACGTGCGGTCCGGTCCAGACTTTTATTCTGCATATAAGCTGAATAGACACCCGTAATATCAGGTGAATCAAACAAGATGAGCGATTTACCACCCGATTTATGTACCCTGCCAATAACAGATGCAGGCGCTGAAAGGCTCATTTGATATTGTTGATTGTCGGTTTTGACCGTGGCAAACAACTTGATTTGTTTCGAATTCACAGGAAACTCAATGTATCTGCCTCCATCTTTCAATTCCGGATCGGGTTCGGAGACTAATGGTGGCGACAATTGCTGACTGGTTTTACGCTGGCATCCGGCCAATAACAGGGTTATGATGATGAATAATTGAATCGGTTTCATATTTCAAAAATTTTGTTCGTTATATTTTTGTGATCAGGTTCGATACCACCAATAGGTCTAGCAGACTTTTGCGATAGTTATACATAGCATCGAAATACTGGTTTTGAAGGTCAAACCAGTTCCGTTCGGCTTCAAGATAATCTACAATGGTCGTTCCACCACGCAGATAGCTAAACTTCACAGTCTTCAATACGCTTTCTGATTGCGAATAGATATCGTGATACTTTTCGAACGTTGCTTTGTTCGTAGTGTATTCGTTAAAAGCTATTTGTACTTCCGATTTTATTTTCAGGATGGTAGCCTGTGCCGTACTTTCTGCCTGCTTAGCCGTGATGTGGGCTTTAGCAATCTCACCTTGATTCCGATCATAGACAGGAAGTGCGATCGAAACAGTGACATCGAAATATGGAACCTGATTCTGGCGACTATATCCCACACCTACTTCGGGCTGAGGTTTGGCCAATGCCTGCTGAAGCATGATATCGATCCTTGCCTTTTCGATAGTTTGTTTACAAATCCTAAGGTCGGTACGGTTTTGCATCGCATAATTCATCACCGTATCGAAGACCTCCGGAATCATAACAGATTGAAGGTCGCTATCATCAATACGAACACTGTCTGACGAACCCAGCAGATACTTCAAGTTGTCCGATTCGCTTTTCAGTTGCTGCTGAGCAGTGACCAGCATCAGTTTATATTGATCAGCCATGATTTGTGTTCGTGAGAACTCGGTAGTAGTAATCGCCTGATCTTTCAGCCTGATCCGACTAACTTTCACCAACGTATCCGAATTGATCCGGGCCTTATTGATGATGTCTGCCTTTTTTGCGGCATACCAAACAGTTAGCCATTGTCCGGCAGCTTCACTGAGCATGTTTCGCTCAAAGTCGGAGAGGTTGGTTTGTGCCAGCTTCACGCCAGCCGCTGCATCTTGCATCTTGTACTTCCGTTGTCCGGCAACCTGAAATGGCTTACTCACCG
>JAHEYR010000259.1 GCA_023251485.1 Bacteroidales bacterium | reverse complement strand
TATTGTACTACACAATAGATTAAATGTACACCAAATAATAACGACTATTTTAAGTCAGTAAAAACTTCTGTGTTAAATCTTAGTTCAAGCCTAATGATTTCAAGCTCTTGAGATAATTTCTTAAGACCAGCCAGGGTATTGGTGGTTTTCATAGTACTTTCAAGTGTTTGGATTGATTTGATCAATTCGTCAGATCTTTTGTCGATTTTGTCTAAAAATTGTGTTTTGTTCATAAGATCTCCTTGTTGAAATTAAGCACATCTTTGATAACAACCCCATTAAATTCGATTTTATGCGCTATGTGTTTTCTCATATAAGGTTTTTTTTCCGATCTATAAAACTTATCCAGAAACTCTATATTAACAGTGTAAACTACAATACCATTCTCTGTTCTATCTTCGATCTCTTTATAAATAGGTAAAGGTAACTGCATAAGTTTCTCCGTTAAGAAGATCTTACATAAAATGTGCAGGATTGTAAAGGATTATTTTTGTTTCTTCTTAGATATCTTAGCTGGTACGCTTGGTAGACCGTATTTTTCTCTTTGAATTTTGAATTCATCATGACCGATAGCGATGAATTTAATATGACCATTTTCACTGAATCCGAAATTCGGCGGTAGGTATGTGATCTTACAACGACAGAAAACATGAAGTCCTGATAGAGAAGGGTATTGATCACCAGGTTTGAAATAATTTGCAGTTACTTCTGACAATTTCCATAGACGAGGTGTTACCTTATCAGGAAGTAGGTGAAGAATGTATTCATATGGACCGGTCTTATCATCTTGAGTAACAATGAAAAATACAGTGGGATCATTGTCGTCAATATTTTCCGCCACTTTGACAATACTCATCGCTGTACCGACATTACCAGCCTTATGGCTTTCTTGCCCAGCAATCATCTCGAAATGAGTTTTAGCTTTATCCATTTTTTCTTCGAAAATGTTACTCACCTTAGTCATGTTTATTGGTTTGTTTTGCTTACCCATATCATGGGTATAGGCACTTATCTCTTGCATCACCTGGGCTTTGGTTCGATCCTTGAGTGCGTCCACATAGCTATCAGAAATCATCAAGAGACTTTTGAGCGCGTCCTCTTCTGGTTTTGTAGGTGTTTCAGTTCCTAGAGCCTCAATGAACAAGGATGATATACTGTTTGGTTCAACCGAGAAAGAAATAGAAGTACCGGGTTTCTTGGGTTTTTTTAGATTAGGAATCATACCAAGAAACTTTAGGGACAAGGAGTTGAAATGTTCTTCTATTAAATTTCCGATCTTACTCAAGGCACTGAAAGATAGATTTTTCATTAATCCAGTTTTAACCCATCAGTGGCTAAGATTTTTTCAAGATCATCGGTTACTGATTTTGATTCGTCAGACCATTTTTTCAGGATATTCTTAACCAAAGATCTCTGGGCTGTTTCTACTTTTTTATTTTTATTTTTGAAATTTTCAATTTGAGACTTACGAACTGTAGCTAATTCATTCACTATTTTACGTAAATCCAATACCTTGGGCTTCTCCCCCTTACTTACAAGATCTTGTAACTCTGCCAATTTAGAATCAAGCTCTGTGGATTCACCTTCCATCGGCATTTCTTGCCCAGGCATAGGCTCTTGACCACCACCCTGTTCCATCATCATCTGTTCTTCCTCAGGTGACATCTGAGCATTTGGATCACCCTCTTGCCCTGGTTGTGCTCCACCCATCATAGCAGCCTGCTGCGCAGCTTGTTGAGCTTGAGCTTCCATCTGTTGTTGCTGAGCTTGCATCTGAGCGTCTTTAGCGCCCTGCTCGTATCCGTCACGCCAAGCAACATCTACAGATTCTATCAGTTTATGTCTCATTTCTATGTATTTTTGTTTATAATCGTTACTCATTTTCGATCTCCATTAAATATACTGTTTTTTGGTTATATTTAGAATTATTCACGTTTTGGGTTATATTCAATTATTCATCGTCCAAATCATCTTGTAAAATCATTTTCAAAAATTCCATCCGATATTTATTAGAGGCAAAATAAGCCTGGATAGCTGTAGGGTTGAATTGTGCAACCATCTGCAAGTTTTGAAAAAAGAAAGCATCTCTTTTATACTTCAGTAAAGGGTCCACTTTACTAGCTGCGGAATTACCAAAAAAACTCACCACGTCACCGACATTGGTATAACTGTCTAAAGTAGCTCTATACCGTTCATTAAATGGGGTGGAACCCATCATGAAATGACCTACAGGCTCTTTATCTACGATATCCATGATATCGTCGTAGTTCATATGGATAGGCATTTCTACTTGTAACAAGTTAGCTTCTTGTTGGCGACTATCGGCATCCAAACCACTCATCTGAATATCGCACAATTGAGCTAATTCAGGATCAAGTAACGGGAACAGCTTCTCATTCAGAAAATCCTGGAATTTAAGAATTAAAGGACGGATACCCGTATCTCTTTGAGCTGTAAGTTTAAATTCATTATTCCCCTCACTTAAACTAGACTGGTTAGCTCCTTTACCAAGATGTGCAAAACCTGGCAATTCTTCTGGACTCATATTAAAAGCAGAAAGGATGTTCCTTGTTGTTTGGTCGAATAAGTATTCAAACTCTCCATCCTTCTTATTAGGCATGGTAGAGACCCATTGTACTTTATCTTCATTTCCAACGCCGAAAATAGGGATTTTAAATGAATTGTTAACATTGTTAATAGAAGCTTGGAATTGTTGTTTCATATCCTGAATGGTAGCTTCATCTATATTGTCAGAATTAATTACCAACATACCTTTTGCGGATTTACCATTCTGGAAGTACAACTTGTTATAAATCTCAATAGATGAATGAGTAGTGACGGCGTTGATAATTGTATCAAGTGGAGTTACCGGATAACCATTATGTTCTATATCCGTACTTTGATATAGATTGTACATAATAAGCTCTTTACTGGTAAAAGCCTGTCTAGGCATACCGTCAATAACCTGAATATAGCTGTACTCATCTTTATTTAAAATACTCTTATCTATTTTAACGCCTTGTTGCTCTTCCAACCACTTGATGGCGGAAGCTCTCGTACCTTCTGCGTATTCCCCTCTTTTTAAAGAATGGTGAATAGTACCAGAATCCACAGGTCTAAATCTATGTAATTTGCTATTTTTTTCATCTGACCAGATCAGTTCAGTACCGAACCAGCCGAAGGAAACCCCGTTCCTAGTCTGAATATCGAAAAATTCAGAAAGACTCATTCTTTCTCTTTCAGGTACCCCATCAGTACTTCCACAATCTAGTAATTTCTTAGTGAATGCTTCCATTCTTTCTTTTATTTTTATTAAATCTTCTGGCTCGATACTGTCTTGGAATTGTTTTTTGATTTTAACTTCAATACCGATATCAAATCTGTTATTTCTAACATGCCCAAACATCGATAGCTGATTACCACGAGTTCTCACAATAGCAGCAATTAACAGATTGTTTACTCGGATTTTCTTAATGATAGCTGCTGGGAGTAAATTTGATTTAAATTTAAAAA
>JAHEYR010000258.1 GCA_023251485.1 Bacteroidales bacterium | reverse complement strand
AAAGGATCTGCATTTTAAGACTGCAACTTCAACCGGTATTGATCCTGCTCAGTTCTCAATTGATGGCGAATCTTTTGATGCGTACGAACGCAAATGGTTTGAAGCGATCGAAACAGTGAAACTGATTAAACAGGTCGACAGTGAATATCTGATCAACCAGGCCCTGAAAGACGGTAAACGTGTTTTGGCAGAAGGAGCCCAGGGTACCTTGCTGGACGTTGATTTTGGCTCATATCCTTTCGTTACATCATCTAATACGATCTCTGCGGGTGTTTGTTCAGGTTTAGGTGTTCCCCCCAATAAAATAGGTAAAATAATGGGCGTATTCAAAGCCTATTGCACCCGTGTTGGCAGTGGACCTTTCCCTACTGAGCAAATCAATGAAGACGGAATTCTGATGCGTGATATCGGGCGCGAGTTTGGTGCAACAACAGGACGTGCACGTCGTTGTGGATGGCTTGATATTCCTGCTCTGAACTATGCTGTGATGATCAATGGCGTTACAGAGTTGATCATCATGAAGGCTGACGTATTGAGCTGTTTTGAAACGGTAAAGGTTTGTACGGCTTATACTTTCGACGATCAGACAACGGATAAACTCAGCTACGAAGCAGTTCAGGCCGAAGTTACCCCTGTCTATGAAGAGTTCAACGGATGGAAGAGTGATCTGACTGAAGTAAAGACAGAAGCTGCTCTTCCCGAAAGTTTCCGTGATTATATCAAGTACATTGAAACCCAAACCGGTGTTGGCATCAGCATGATCTCTGTTGGGCCTGACCGTGTTCAGACAATAGAAAGATAACAACCAATTTCTTATTGTTCCATATTAAGAAGGAGCCCTGATTCAGGACTCCTTCTTTGTTTCCATGGCAAATGAAAACCCATTTATCCTTTTATCCGGAGTTGGAAAGCAATCGTGGTCGCCCATCTTTAGTCCCTGTGTAGGGAAGCTCCTGATAGTCGTCCTTCTTTAGTCCCGGAGGGACGTCATGATTGTAACAAAGAAGCTATCTCAAAATTAGCCCCGGAGGGGCGGCATTCTTGTACCACCTGATCAAAATTTAAAAACAAAAAACATCCGTTTTAATCATTTCATCAAAAAAAAAGGGGGGTTCATACAATGGTTCTTCGTCAATTTAGGTGATGTTTAACCTACTTTACTGAGTATCACCTTTCTTCTGAGAAGTTCAAAATCAGCCCTGCCATACATTTGTCTCTTTATACTTTTCAATCTGTTAACTTGACCTTCAACTTGTCCATTACTCCAATTTGTGTCTATGGCATTGCTCACGGCTTCAATATCTCCCATCAATCCCCTGACAAAAGATTGAAGTTGAGATATTCCTATACTTAATGTTCGATCCATCCATTCTTTTTAATAACGCGACATTGTCACCAAGCAGTAATTCTTTAAACGTTAAAACCTGTTCCCGGATTTTCTCTAATGTGTTGCTTTTGCTTAAAAGCTTCTCCATTAATTCTCTATCAGTTTCATCCTTTATTTTTGAAAGATCAGTAAAAGCAAGGTATTTTGAGATCTTCCGAGGTGATAATAACCGGAGTTTAATATCTATTGATTTGTACACTGTAGGATTTGTACGCATGGGATGATCTTTAAATTGGCTATAAAAAGCAGAATGACTTCCCTTAAACCCTGCTTCCTTCATACGCGTATATATTTTAGGGAAACTTTTCCCTTCAGAAAAGCCTATTGATATAATTTCCAGATACTCATTGTAATCATACTTGTGATAAATGCTCTTGATTGGTAAGACATCTACTTTGGCATAACGGCGAACGGCATTTCTGGATATTTGTAATGATTTTGCAATTGTCTTTATCCCGGATCCTTCTTTAAGCATTTGTTTAACTAATTGAAATCGATATTTAATGTATTCATTCCTTTCTCCTTTGGCTTTCAAAGGAACTTTTCCAGATTCCTCTTTAGGTATCTCAGCAGGCAGGGTTTCACTTAGTAATGGATCCGCATTCATTGAAATTGCCAGATTCTTATATTCGATTCGTATCACAGAATATACACAGTCCGAAAAGTTCTGCAACAAATGAAATCGGTCTGCTACCTGTATCGCATTAGGTAACATCGATGATACCGCACACGAAAAGGCACTTGCCCTGTCGCGTGTCACTATTTCTATTTCAGGATACTTTGCTAACCATTCTCTTAATGAATCACCGTCTCTGCCTCTAAGTAAATCGATTACCTGCCCGGTTTCCATATTTACAAGTATGGTCCCGTAGGTTAGTCCCTTCCGATATGCCCAATCATCTATACCCAGTACTGTTACTTTTTCTGCTGGAGGAATTGGCAAGGAATCAATCATCCGAAGAGCAGTTGAAGGGCTTATTGGCAATGAGATTAATTTTGTCAGATAAGATCCTTTTCGCCCTGATACCTCAAGGAGGATCTTTTGAAGTGTCTTTGTAGTTCGGTTTGTCATTCTCGAATATGCCGTTATTTCAGTACCTGGTTGTTCTGTAAATATCTTCTTTTCACATTCTGTGTTTTTACAGAAGAACTTCCTTACAGTCAGATGAATTGATACACAGCAAGTTGATATAGATAGGTCTCTTAATACCCGAATATATGAACTGTGAACATATTTACTCTTGTAATCACAACAAGGGCATTGGGCAGTTTTTTGTTTTGAATGAGCAGAAATTGTGATACTGCCATCAATAATTTGAGCCACTCCGAGCCATATTCCCGGCAAAGAAATCAGAGCGACCATTCATCCCCCTTTTTGTTAGAAGTTGTGGCAGAAGCATCCTGAATGAAGCGTAGAGGGTAAAAAAAGATTTTCGTATCTTTAACGTAATTAGTAAGCAGAGGCATAATTATTATATCTTTGATTGTTAGTACTTTAAAGATAATGATAATTTGCCTTACTTACTAATTATTATTGATTTATTTTACTGTTTATCAGTTATTTATACACATTAATAGAACTATTTTTATTGATTTTTCAAAATACTCTTTATCACCTAAAGTGACGAAGAACCCATACAATAACTCGGGGATTCTCTTGCTATCTAGAAAAAAAGCCTGATCTTTATGCATTATTTGCAGAAAAAAACGTTTAATAAATCTCCGTTAATTATCGCTACAAAGCTATCAAACAATATAAACCGGCAACATGAAAATAACTGTACCCAGACAACATTGCGACATGGTTTTTTTACGAATAAGTTCTCTTGTGATCTTATTAATTTGCTTCAGTACGGTTTTGTCTGGACAAAATATCCAAACCGCTCCTCTGAATCCTGAGTTTCTTAAATTCCAACGGGGAGTAGATAAAGTCCAGTTGCAAAATGCCGCCGGACATGGATTAGGTTTAATACCTGAGCCTATTTCACCTAACTTCACTGATGTTACACTGAAAAGTTTAAAAGCATCGACAGCCTTGCCGGTTTCATATGACTTACGAACAGCCGGAGCGGGTGGTACATCTTTGCTGACATCGGTAAAAGACCAGGGAAGTTGTGGCGATTGCTGG
>JAHEYR010000080.1 GCA_023251485.1 Bacteroidales bacterium | reverse complement strand
GTAGGTTTCGCTCCTTCGTTCAGTGTGAGAACGGTCGTATAAAGCTTTGGCGTTTCTGCAGTCCACTTGGTCGGGTTCGTTACAGGAAATTTCAGCGTGACGATTTTCTCTTCTCCTGGATTTAATGCTGGAACAGCAACTTCAGCTTTGGCTCCCTCAACTTGTTTCGTTCCATTGAATAATGTGGCAATTAGTTTTTTAGCAACGTCTTTTGTCGAACCATAGTTTTTGATCTTGGCTGTAACATCGATAGTAGCGTTTTTATATTTTGAATCAAGATCTGTTTTTATAAAGTAATCGCGAACATGTGTGTTGGGTGTGCTCCAGATTGTTACGTTTCTGAAAATGCCACTCAATCTCCACATATCCTGATCTTCTAAGAAACTACCGGCACAGAAGCGATAAACTTCAACTGCCAATATGTTTTTACCCGGTTTAACGTATTTTGTTACATCAAATTCAGCAGCATTTCGACTGTTTACACTGAAACCAACTTTCTCTCCATTGATCCACAAGAAGAAGCCTGAATCGACGCCATCGAAAGTTAAAAACAGACGGCGGCCATTCCAGTTCTGAGGAACTTCAAACTCTCTGCGATAACTTCCTACGGGGTTCCGTTCTTCGAAGGCTGTATAATTCTTTGGAGGTTCACTCATTACATGAGGGAAGTCTTTTTTGAAAATATAACCCGCATTCCGATAATAGGGTGTGCCATATCCTAACACCTGCCAATTTGAAGGAACCGTAATTTCTTTCCAGTTTGATACATCATATGAAGGTTTGTAGAAATCTACCGGACGAAACTCTGGACGATTGACATAATTGAATTTCCATAGACCATTAAGACTTTTACAGAATGATGAAGCATGACGGTTTGCTTTAATAGCCTCGGCTAAATTGCCATATACCATCAAGGTTGCATGAGCAGCTTCTTTGTTGATCCCCAGTAGCTCCGGGTTTTCAATTTCAGGAGGAACAGGTGCTCTGACAATTGAATCATCATTGGTTTTTATAGCGTTTTGATTGATCGTGTTGCTTTGATGAATCATTTGCTTCTGGTTTTTAGATAGATACCTTGTCTGGCTGCAAAATCCATTAGCAGCGAAAAAGGTCATTAAAACAAGAGAAAGAGTAATGATTTTTTTCATTAGTGTGCTTTTTTGTTGTTTATATTTCGAGTTGCGATGTTATAAATGATGAGGAGCAAGCCTTTTAGACTGCTTTTGCGAAGTTAAGAAATGAATTTGATATAATTAGTGTGAATCTGACATTTTTTATTGTTGAAATTTGTTGTAGAAGTGTGGAGAATAGATGCTTGTTTATCTTTAGAAAAGCTGATGTTTTGTTTGAGAACATCATTATTGTTTTGAAAATATTGTACTTTTAACTCTTTCTTTCGATTTTTAAACATCATAGGATAAGCGATTGTGCTTTAAGAAAAACAGACAACAATAATTTGCAATATGAAAAAGTATCGATTAATTGTAGTAACCTGTTTCGTGATTGCCGGACTCTCGGTAAATGCACAGACCGGTAGGGATGCGAAGATGAATAGTTACATCAAGGCGCTCATGTCCAGAATGACCCTTGAGGAAAAAATCGGACAACTAAATCTTCCAACAGTAGGGTTTGACATCACAGGCCCTGTTTTGAGCAAGGATGTCGAGCAAAAGATTGAAAAAGGATTAGTAGGTGGCTTATTTAATACATTTACCCCTGATGCTATTCGTAAACAACAAGATATTGCGATTAAAAAGACACGTTTAAAGATCCCATTGTTGTTTGGGTACGATGTAATACATGGGCATAAAACCATATTCCCAATCCCTCTGGGATTATCTGCTACCTGGGATTTGCCCTTAATAGAGCGGACTGCCCGAGCTGCTGCTGAAGAAGCCAGTGCCGATGGGTTGAACTGGGTCTTTTCACCGATGGTAGATATCGCCCGCGACCCAAGATGGGGCCGCGTAGCAGAAGGAGCAGGCGAAGATACATGGTTAGGTTCACAGGTTGCCAAAGCGATGGTGCAAGGTTATCAGAATAACGATCTTTCCAAAAATAATACAGTGATGGCTTGTGTAAAGCATTTTGCGCTCTATGGTGCAGCAGAGGCCGGTCGTGATTATAATATTGTTGACATGAGCGAGCGAAAGATGTTAGAATATTATCTGCCACCCTACAAAGCAGCCATTGATGCAGGAGCAGGCAGTGTGATGAGCTCGTTCAACGAAATAAATGGTGTTCCGGCAGCAGCTAATAAGTGGCTGCTTACAGATCTACTTCGCACTAAATGGGGATTTACCGGTATGGTAGCAACAGATTATACTGCCATCATGGAGTTGATGAATCATGGTGTAGGCGATGAACCAATGGTTGCTGAGTTAGCGATAAAAGCAGGTGATGACATGGATATGGTGAGCGAATTTTATATCAATCAATTAAAAAAGCTGGTTGAAAGTAAAAGAGTAGATGTGTCATATATCGATCAGGCCTGCCGACGTATTTTGGAAGCCAAATACAAGCTTGGTTTGTTTGACGATCCTTACCGAGGGATTAGTAACGATCGTGCAGCAAAAGAAATAATGAGTGCTGATAAGTTAGTACTTGCCAAGGAAGCTGCATTAAAGAGTATGGTTCTACTTAAAAATGAAAATAATATCCTCCCGTTAAGCAGTACTGCAAAAATAGCTTTTATTGGTCCGATGATAAAAGATCAGCGCGACTTGATTGGTAATTGGAGTGGTGCTGGTGATTGGAAAAAAGCCCAAAGTTTATGGGATGCCTTGCAAACACAATATCCCACAAATAACTTTATGTATGCTAAAGGTGCGAAGGTGATTGATGATACACTGCTTCTGAATAAACTTAACCGATTTGGAGCCAATATATTGCCTGAAACATTGTCGCCAGCTCAGATGATTGATGAGGCAGTTGCAGCAGCGGGCAAGGCTGATGTTGTCGTCGCCTTTTTAGGTGAGTCGTGTACGATGACCGGCGAAGCGTCAAGTCGAAGTGATCTGTCAATTCCGGAAGGACAGAAGGCTCTGCTAAAAGCAATAAAAGCTACTGGGAAACCAATCATATTGTTGCTAATGAATGGTCGTCCACTTACTCTTGCCTGGGAAAATGAAAATGTAAATGCAATTTTAGAAACATGGTTTGGTGGTACCTGCGGCGGTGATGCCATCGCTGATGTGTTATTTGGTAAGTATAACCCGTCCGGTAAATTAACCATGACCTTTCCTCGCAATGTAGGACAGATCCCGATTTATTATAATGCAAAAAACACTGGACGCCCGTTTAGTGAGAATGAAAAATTTACTTCTAAATATCTCGATGTCCCGAATACTCCACTTTATCCATTTGGTTATGGCTTAAGCTATACCACTTTTAGTTATAGTCCTATTACTTTAAATAAAACAATGATTAATGCTTCTGACAAGTTAGAAGCGACGATTACACTTACCAATACCGGTAAATTTGATGGCGAAGAGACGGCTCAGCTATACATCCGTGATGTAATAGGCTCTGTTACAAGGCCTGTAAAAGAATTAAAAGGATTTCAGAAGGTGTTTTTAAAACCTGGCGAATCTAAATCAATTACTTTTACACTCACCGCAAATGATCTTAAGTTTTATGATATCAATATGAAATATACATATGAACCGGGAGCCTTTAAACTATTTATCGGAACTAATTCTACGAATGTGAAAGAAGCTGATTTTAAATTGACACTTTAATTTAGAAGACGGTTAATCTATTTGCAATTTAGAAATTTCAAAAGCCATTCATTGAATCATCTTTTGATGAGCAGGGATGGCTTTTGTAGTTAGAATATTATCTGCTCTTTAGCTAATACTTAGCGTAAAATGAATGGATAAATGAGTTCAGGGATCGCTAAAATTAGTTTTTTGATTTTTTTTAAAAAAAAAGTAAATATTTTTTTAATCATCGCAAACGTTTGAAATAAGGGTTTAGACTCTATATCCCTTTATTGTTAAGGGTTTCGGCAAATTGGTCATGTAAATTTCTTTATAAAATGTTATATATTTGACCACTGAAAGAATGAAACAAATCATTAAACCGCCACTTTCAAACATGCAACGTAAACCGCACTTATCTTTTTGGCAAATCTGGAACATGAGTTTCGGGTTTCTTGGTGTTCAAATAGGATATTCCCTTCAAAATGGTAATACCAGTCGTATTTTGTCTGCGCTGGGAGCCGATGTTCATCAGTTAAGTTATTTCTGGCTTGCAGCTCCATTAGCCGGCTTAATTATCCAACCGATAGTAGGACTTTCGAGTGATAAAACCTGGACTCGATTAGGACGACGTATTCCGTTTATTTTAGGTGGTGCAATTGTTTCGGCTATTGCTATGTTTTTTATGCCTAACTCCGAATTCTTTGCATATCTGCTTCCTGCGATGTTCTTTGGTGGATTCATGCTCTTGTTTATGGATGCATCGTTTAATGTGACTATGCAGCCATTTAGAGCACTTGTGGGCGATATGGTCGGCGAAGATCAACGCAACAAAGGGTATTCAATTCAAAGCTTCCTGATCAATACCGGGGCAGTGGTAGGCTCATTGCTCCCTTTTGTATTAACATGGTTGGGCGTCTCTAATGAACCATCACCCGGCGAAAAAGTAGCGCCTACCGTTATTTGGGCCTTCTATTTTGGAGGTGCAGCGCTATTGATTACGGTATTATGGACTGCCTTTTCAACTAAAGAATATCCCCCTAAAGAATACGAACAATACAATGATATTACTGCCGAAGAGAAAACACACACTTCGTTTATCTCTTTGTTGAAAGATATTCCTGTCACCATGTGGCGTTTAGCCATCGTGCAATTCTTCTCTTGGTTTGCATTGTTTATGATGTGGGTTTATACTACATCGGGTGTTGCTCAAAATGTCTGGCATACGCTGGCTAATGATTCCAAATCGTTAGACTTTAATGAAGCAGGAAACTGGGTTGGCGTTTTATTTGCCTGTTATAGTCTCTTTGCCGCACTCTTTTCGTTGGTGATGGGAAATATAGCAACACGATTTGGTAGAAAGACAACTTATATGTCTGCACTATTATTAGGTGGCGTAGGTTTGCTTTCAATGATGTTTATTCACAACCAATACGTATTGATTTTATCAATGGTGGGTATTGGTATTTCATGCGCAGCCATATTGGCAATGCCTTATGCTATTCTATCTGCTGCGTTACCCGCCAGTAAGATGGGAGTGTATATGGGAATCTTTAATGCAACTATTACGGTGCCTCAGATTTCGGCAGGCCTGTTGGGTGGAGTGATTCTCTCTTTGGTCGGCGGAAACGCAATTATGATGCTTGGCGTTGCAGGAGCATCTATGTTGATTGCAGGTTTAACCGTCGTTTTTGTAAAAGAATACAAACAAAAAGAAATATAAAGATCGTAAGGGCTGATTTCATGGATGAACGAAAGACGACTGAAGTGGTGTTCCGGCGTTGAGTAAATCTCCAAATTAATCAAATTACTGAATTCAAGGTTAATGAAAATTAAAGCATGCATTTTTGACCTGGACGGGGTCATTGTGGATACTGCAAAGTATCACTATCTGGCGTGGAATCGTCTTGCAAAAGACTTGGGGTTTGAGTTTTTACCCGAACACAACGAACGCTTAAAAGGGGTTAGCAGAGTGCGCTCTCTTGAAATACTGCTGGAAGTTGGAGGTTTAACCTTCTCTGATGCAGAGAAAGAGCAGATGGCTACCCTGAAGAATGAGTGGTATCTCGAATTTATTCATAAAATGACCCCTGATGAGATTTTACCGGGTGTACTTACCTTCCTTTCGGAGCTAAGAAACGCCGGGATCAAGATAGCATTGGGGTCGGCCAGTAAAAATGCACCGCTTATTCTACAGCAGGTAAAGATTACACAATTCTTTGATGCTGTTATCGACGGGAATAAAGTTAGCAAGGCCAAACCTGATCCTGAGGTGTTTTTAAATGCAGCTAAAGAGCTGGGAGTAGATCCTTCTCTATGTGTGGTATTTGAAGATGCCGAAGCAGGGGTTGAAGCAGCACTTAATGGCAACATGCGTTGCATTGGTGTTGGGTCGCCTGAGGTATTAAACAGAGCAAATCTGGTAATTCCTGGCTTTGAAAACTTCTCCCTTGTTTCCTTGGACGCGGTTTGTTAATACCAAAACTACAAACCCTTATGAATGAATATCTAAAGCACGACGAATGGAAGATTGTTGAAGAGGGATTTCACTCGGAGAAGACTCGTGCATCTGAAAGTATCTTCAGCCTCGGTAATGGAATGATGGGTCAACGGGCAAATTTTGAAGAGACTTACTCAGGCGAAACACTACAGGGTACCTATGTGGCCGGAATCTATTATCCTGATAAAACCAGGGTTGGATGGTGGAAGAATGGTTATCCCGAATATTTTGCTAAAGTACTCAATTCTGCTTTTTGGATCGGAATCAACATTACTGTTGATGGTGAAGTACTTGATCTTGCTACTTGTAGTGTTCGCGATTTTCGTCGCGAATTGAACATGAAGAAGGGACTTTTACTGCGTCAATTTATCGCAACGCTTCCTAACGGGGTCGAACTTAAGGTCAGCGCAAAACGCTTCTTAAGTATTGTAAGCCCTGAAATTGGCGCTATCCAATATAGTATCACCTCGCTTAACAGAGATGTTAAAGTTGAGATGAATTCATATATTGATGGCGATGTAATTAATGAAGATTCTAACTACAACGAGAAGTTTTGGGACGAAGTGCAGAAAGAAAGCAATCCATTTGAAGGATTTCTGCAGATGAAGACCAAAAAACTCGACTTCCAGGTAGGTTGGCGTATGTTTTGCAGCCTTAAGTCAGGGAACGACAATATCCAAACTGATTCTGTAGAGACTACTGAAGACGAAAAATATTTCGGTACTATTGTCTCGTTTAGTCTAGCGAAGGGTGTTGAAGCATCTCTTCATAAGTATGTGGCTGTGGTTTCTAATATGAATCATGCGTCGACAGCTTTAAACAGTGCCTCAAAAGCTATTCTTGAAACCGCAGTTGCAAAAGGATTTGATCAGCTTCTCGCTGAGCATATTGTCGCATGGGCAAAGAAATGGGAACATGGTGATATCATTATCGAAGGTGATGTTGCTGCTCAGCAGGCTATCCGTTTCAATATCTTTCAACTCCATCAAACCTATTCGGGCGAAGATGATAGATTGAATATTGGACCGAAAGGGTTTACAGGCGAGAAATATGGAGGTTGTACTTACTGGGATACTGAAGCCTATTGTATACCATTTTATATGGTAACAGCCGGCAATGAGGTTGCCCGTAAATTATTGCTTTATCGCTATAAGCAACTTGATAAGGCAATTGAAAACGCAGCAAAGCTGGGCTTCACCAATGGTGCTGCCCTGTATCCTATGGTTACAATGAATGGTGAAGAGTGCCACAACGAATGGGAAATCACTTTTGAAGAGATTCACCGTAATGGGGCTATTGCTTATGCCATTTATAATTATGCACGCTATACCGGCGATAATACGTATATTAATGATTATGGCTTGGAGGTTCTGTTAGGTATTGCTCGTTTCTGGGCTCAACGTGTGTCATTTTCCGAATCACGTCAGCAATATGTTATGCTGGGAGTTACGGGGCCGAACGAATACGAGAACAATGCCAATAACAATTGGTATACAAGTTACATCGCCCGTTGGTGCATGCAATATACCATGGTGCAAGTAGCTCGTGTGAAAGATGAACTTCCTGAAAAGTATTCCTCTTTTGTAACCCGTACACATTTGAACGAAGGACTTGAGTTTACGTTATGGAGTGATATCTGTAACCGGATCTTCCTTCCTGAAGACAAGAAAAAAGGAGTATTCTTGCAACAAGAAGGATACCTCGACAAAGAGCAGATTCTTGTGAAAGATCTTACCTCCAGTCAGCGTCCTTTAAATCAAAAGTGGTCATGGGATCGTATCCTACGTTCATGCTTTATCAAACAAGCTGATGTTTTGCAGGGAATTTACTTCTTTGAAGATGACTTTGATATGGATACAATCAAACGGAACTTCGAGTTTTATGAAGCCCGTACGGTTCATGAGTCTTCACTTTCTCCTTGTGTTCATTCAATCCTTGCTGCTAAGATTGGCGACATTGATCAGGCCTATAATATGTATCTCCGCACTGCTCGTTTAGATCTGGATGATTATAATAGAGAAGTGAAAGAAGGTCTGCATATTACAAGTATGGCCGGTACATGGTTGTCTATTGTCGAAGGTTTTGGCGGTATGCGTGTCAAAAAAGATATGCTCAGCTTCAATCCTTTGATACCAAACACATGGAATGCATATTCTTTTAAGATCTGTTTCCGCGATAGGGTAATTCTGATTCGTGTAGAAAAAGATAAAGTAACTATTACCATTGAAGAGGGGAATTCACTTGATATCCTGATTGCAGGAAAGAAACATCATTTGAAGAATAGCCCCTTGGTGGTAAAACTTTAATCTTAAATAACAACATAATGGCTCGTCCATTATGAATCTTCTGATAACGCACTGCGTTATTTTATTCCTACAATTATCATCTTATTTGAATATTCAAAAAGGGAGGCGGAAATCAAGCCGCCTCCCTTTTGATTTAAAATCGTAAAATATGAAGAGATTTACGCTGCTTTGTCTTTTAATTTTGTTTGTCATGAATGCGAGTATGGGGCAAGCCCCTTCAACAATAGAAAGAATTGAGCCAGCCAATTGGTGGGTTGGCATGAAAAATCCTGAAGTACAATTAATGGTGCATGGCAAAGATATTGCTGCATATACACCTTCAATAAAAGTAAATGGCGTTGTAATAACTAAAATAGAAAAGGTCGAAAATCCAAACTATCTTTTCGTCACGCTTAATATTTCATCAAAAGCCTCTGCCTGCAAGTTTAACATATCATTTAAAAAAGGCAATGACGTTTTAGTATATGCTTATGAGCTAAAAGAACGTAGAAAAAACGCTGCTCAACAAAAAAGCTTTACTGCACAAGATGTCATCTATTTGTTAATGCCTGATCGTTTTTCAAATGGAAATCCTGCTAACGATAATATCGCTTCATTGGGTGATGCTGTAGACCGTAGTAAACCCAATTCCAGACACGGTGGTGATATCGCAGGTATTGAAAATCATCTGGATTACTTTAAAGATTTAGGGGTTACCGCATTATGGATTAATCCATTGCTTGAAAATAAGATGAAGGTCTTATCCTATCATGGATATGCCATTACTGACTTCTATAATGTAGATGCCCGTTTTGGCAATAATGATGATTATGTACGCCTTTCAGCAAAGGCACATGCTAAAGGATTAAAGATGATTATGGATATGATCTTTAATCATTGTGGTACAGGCCACTTTTGGATGAGCGATATGCCCGAAAAAGATTGGTTTCATCAATGGCCTCAGTTTACCCGTTCGAATTTTAGATCTACTATTTTGAATGATCCCTATGCAACGAAAGCTGATGCAGATCAGATGACGAATGGTTGGTTTGATACGGTGATGCCTGATTTTAACCAACAGAATCCACGAGTAGCAAACTATCTGATTCAAAATAGTATCTGGTGGGTTGAAGTTGCCGATCTGGATGGAATCAGAATGGATACCTATCCATATAGCGACAAAGATTTTCTGGCTCGTTGGTGTAAAGAGATGCTTCACGAATATCCAAACTTCAATATGGTTGGCGAGACCTGGACTTCGACAGCGCCTAATATTTCTTATTGGCAAGCCAATAGTAAATTAGGAAATGGATATAACTCTCATCTTCCTTCTGTAATGGATTTCCCATTGATGTATGCCATTAATCAGGCTTTTGATGAACCCGAAGGTTGGGACACAGGCTTAAACAAAGTATATGGCGTGTTGACGCAGGATTTTGTTTATCCTGATCCAATGAACTTGTTGATCTTTGCCGATAACCATGACTTAAGTCGTTTTTACAAAGCAAAAGGTGATTCTCTCGACCGATATAAATTGGCTATGACCTTTTTGTTGACTACTCGTGGTATCCCACAAATCTATTATGGCACAGAAATTCTGATGTCGGGAGATAAATCGCAGGGAGATGGTCGTCTACGTAATGATTTCCCGGGGGGCTGGGCTGAAGATAAAGCGAATGCTTTTGCAGCTGAAGGACGCACTAAAGCACAAAATGAAGCATTTAACTTTATGAGCAACTTGCTCAAATGGCGTCAGCATTCAGAAGCAATCGGTAAAGGAAAACTGATTCACTATGTGCCCGAAGATGGTGTTTATGTTTATTCCCGGTATACTGATAAGGAGCGGGTTGTCATTGTTTTGAATAACAGCACACTTCCTAAGAATATTAAATTGGATCAGTATTCCGAGGTTTTTAAAGATTCAAAATCATTTTATGATGTTTTGAATAATAAAGATATCACGCTTAACAAGCAGCTAAAGATTGCGTCACGCTCTGCTCTTGTACTGGTCGCAAAACCCTAATTTGTTTTAGCATTCACAATCAATAAAGTAATTGTTTATGAAATCAATTCGTTTGTTGTCAATTTTACTGTTCATCACATTGATGGCATGTAATAATGAAAACCTTACAATTAAGACACCCGTTAAATCGGATATTAGTGGATTGGCTTCCGTTGTTACCATTGGTACAAAGGGAGATGCTATCGATATGGCCGATTACTTTAATGAGCCTAAGCTGATTGATTCGATTTCTGCTGTGCCCGGCTTTAAGTTTAACTATGATGCTAAAACCGGAATGCTCAATACAACTCCTGACGGAACGGCTGTATCCAGATTATTTGAGATCAAGGTATGGTCGAAAGGCTTTTCCTATTCATTGTTAGGGAAGAAGAGTGTAAAGCAGGAAATTGAAATGTCATTCGATCCCCAAGGCAAGAACTACAAGTCAGTTGCTGTTAAGGGACAAATGAATGAATGGAATGTGAAAAAAGGAGTCATGGCCTTGGATAAGGGCGTCTGGAAAATAAAACTTGAAGTGGTTCCCGGGTTGTATCAATATGTATTTGTCGTTGATGGTAAAGAAATGCCTGATCCTGCAAATACCGCAAAGGTTGATAATAACATGGGCGGCTTTAATTCATTGTTGTCTGTAAAAGGTGATGATCCACAAAAACAACCGTCATTGATAACCTTAAAAGCTAAAAATAGAAAGGCCGAAATAGCTGTTGCCAATACACCTAAAGAAGTTTTCGTCTTTTGGGAAAACCATCGATTGGATCATCTTTTCGTACGCCATGACGGCGAAAAATTAAAGATCCTGATCCCTGAAAATGCAATCAAAATGGATCGTTCTTTCATCAGGGTCTGGGCTTATAATGAGTTTGGAATATCAAACGACCTGCTCATTCCTCTCGAAAAGGGAAAGGTAATGGTTGATGCTGCTGATATTAAACGCACAGATAAAGAAGCCCAGATACTTTACTTTATGATGATCGACCGCTTTAATAATGGAGATACAAAGAATGATCATAAGGTAAACGACCCGGCCATTCTACCCAAAGCTAATTATTATGGAGGTGATGTTGTAGGAATCACGCAAAAGATAAAAGATGGATTCTTTAAAGATTTGGGCGTAAATACCATCTGGTTATCTCCAATCACACAGAATCCATTGGGCGCATGGGGACAGTATAACGATCCTAAAACCAAGTTCTCGGGTTATCATGGCTATTGGCCGTTAACTACGACCACTGTCGATTTCCGTTATGGTACATCTGCTGAGGTTAAAACCCTTTTGGATGAGGCACACAAACAAAACATGAATGTGTTGCTCGATTATGTGGGGCATCATATTCATAAGGATAATCCACTGTACAAACTGCATCCCGATTGGTTTACCTCATTGTATCTGCCTGATGGAACCATGAATACCGAACGTTGGGACGATCAGCGTTTAACTACCTGGTTTGATACTTTCTTGCCTACGCTGGATAATTCAAAACCCGAAGTGGTAAACCCAATGACCGACTCTGCGCTGTTCTGGGTAAAGAACTATTCATTTGATGGTTTCCGTCACGATGCTACCAAACATATCCCCGAACTATTCTGGCGTACGTTGACACGCAAGATCAAAAAAGAGATTCCCGATAGAAGCATCTATCAGATTGGTGAAACATATGGTAGTCCTGAACTGATCAGTCGTTATGTGAGTAGTGGAATGCTCGACGGACAGTTCGATTTTAATGTCTATGATGCTGCCACAGGAGCTATTGGAAAGAGTGATGGTGATTTCATTAACCTGAACAATACATTGAATCAAAGTCTTGCATGGTATGGCAACCATAACATGATGGGATACATTACCGGAAATCAGGATCGTCCCCGTTTTATATCTCTTGCCGGAGGTTCTCTTCGTTGGGATGAGGATGCAAAGAAAGCCGGATGGAATAGAGATATTACGGTAGGTAATCCAACATCATATGATAAGCTGAAGCTTTTGCAGGGATTTATTTTCACCATACCCGGTATCCCAACTGTTTATTATGGTGATGAGATTGGTATGCCCGGTGGTAACGATCCGGATAACCGTAGGATGATGAAGTTTTCAGGACTTACTTCTGAAGAGCTTTCGGTTAAGGCTAATGTGAAGAAGCTGGTCGAATTACGCCGTACCTATCTGCCATTGGTTTATGGTGACTATTTACCGCTGTTTAATGATAAAAAGTCATTGGCTTTTTGTAGAACCTACTTTGGTAAGATTGCAGTTGTTGCTTTTAACGGACCCGATCTGGAAAAGAAGATCACTGTGAAACTGC
>JAHEYR010000079.1 GCA_023251485.1 Bacteroidales bacterium | reverse complement strand
GGGCGCTTATTACCTCATCCGCATCAATGGAAAGGATATAGGGATATACCGCCAGCGAGTTTGCATAATTTTTGGTAGCCGAATAACCCATCCATTCCGTTTCAACAAAACGAACCCCTTTCTCTTTACAAATTGAAGCAGTATTATCTGTTGACCATGAATCAACTACAATGATTTCATCGGCAATGTCTTTGAGCGAGTCAAGGCATCGTCCAATATTTTCTTCTTCATTGAAAGTGATAATTACGGCAGAAATTTTAGTCATAAGGGTTGTATTCGGTCACAAAGATATTATAATATGGAATTGTATCAAATCTTCTTTGCCCGCCAGTTGCCAAACCTGAGATAGAGAATAGACATGGTGCCCAGACAGATGAAATAAACAATTTCAGTAATCCAGACAATATGGATCGGCATGCGAAAGTAGATGGCCAGCATATATGCCGTGAAGAGGTAGAATACCAGCGTAATGGCTTCGAAGGCCAGCGCAATCTGGGTATTGGCTGTGCCCGATACTCCATTAAAGATCACATTGGTCACGGCAAAAAACAACATCACACCCATCAACACATAAAAGGAGGGCAGTGTGTGTATGACTAAATCAGCATTTGAAGTAAACACCCCAATGATGGGTTGTGCTAAACATACTGCAAGTAACACGATTCCCAATGTAGTAAAGAAAGAGATCCGCGTAATTTTACGAATCAAAGGAATTACCAGATCTTTCCTTCCGGCTCCAATCGTATTACTGACTAATGAATTGGTAGTAATACTGAAACCCATGGCTGGTATCATAAACATCAGATAAGCGCTTCTGATGATATTAGAGATAGCCAACGGGCGCTCGCCCAGCTTTTCAACAATCATGAAGAAGACAAACCAGGCACCCAACGAGATGAAGAATTGGAGCATCACAAAAACAGAGATGCTTAGCGTTTTTCTGATGATACTGAAACTGGGTTTCGGAAAAGCAAAAAGATGATAAGGCTTTAAATCTACTTGCGTTATGGTGATGATAATGAAAACCAGGGCAGCTACACCTTCCGCAATAGTAGAAGCAAGTCCAGCACCGGCAATTCCCATTGCCGGAAGTCCCATTTTTCCAAATATCATCACATAGGCCAGCACAACATTTACCAGTGCAGATATGATAGCTGTTAAGGTGATCCAGCGTGTACGGGTGATGGCGACATAGAATGAACGAAAGATCACCATCAGGAAAGCCGGGATAAGTCCGATTATTCTAAAGTGAAGAAATTCGATAGTCTTAGCATATACTGCCGGCGATGAAATCATCGTGCCCAACAAGGCTGGGGCAATAAATTCGATGATCAATAGGATAAACAGTGCCATTCCTATCAGAAAATAGATGCTGTGATCCATGATCTTGCCAATTTCGCTATAAGCCTTCTCTCCATTACGACGAGCCATCAGAATCTGTGCTCCCGATCCAAATCCTACGCCCAACATTAAGATTACGACATAAAAGAGTCCGCCTATAGCTGAAGCCCCTAATTCAACCTCTCCTACCCGGCCCAGAAAGGCGGTGTCGGTGACGTTGATGACATTCGAGGCCAGCATAGCCAATATGATGGGATACGAAACATCCCAGATGTGTTTGTTCGAAGGTAGTTTTTCCACAAGAAGTTATAAAGTGATTTCAAAATGATCCCAATCGGGGCCGACCTGAAACTTATTTCTGAAGTTCTCCAGATCGGTTCGTTTGATTTGAATTGTAGATGATCCGCTATATTCGGCAGATAGTGCGGTAATATGGTTTCCCTTAAAATCGATGACGGTTGAATCACCCTGATGGGCAATGCCGTTTCCATCTTTACCAATCCGGTTTACACCTACAACATAGCAGAGGTTCTCGATGGCCCGGGCAACCAACAGATTTTTGTAGACAGCTGCTCTCGCTGCCGGCCAGTTTGCAACATAGATCAGCAGATCATATTCGTAGCCCTTTTCTGAATAGTGGTTTCTCGACCATACCGGAAAACGCAGATCGTAGCAAACCAACGGAAAGATTTTCCATCCTTTAAGCTCAACGATCAATCGTTCTTCACCCTGCACAAAATGGTGTTGCTCATTACCCATTCTAAAGAGATGCCGTTTATTGTAGAAGCTATATGTCCCATCCGGACGCATCCAGATCAGCCGATTATAATACATTCCGTTTTCTAAAACAGCCAGCGATCCGGTAATCACCGCGTTAATCCGGCTGGCCTTTTGACGCATCCAATCGATGGTGTTACCCTCCATCGTTTCAGCAATATCCACTGGCGACATCGAGAATCCGGTGTTAAACATCTCAGGCAGAACCACCAGATCAGTTGCTGACGGCAATTGATCTAACATCACATCAAACTGCGAAAGATTCTTTTTTACATCCTCCCAGTAGAGATCGCTTTGTATAATAGTGATATTCAGTTCGTTTTTCATATAGCGTATTACTATATACCGGCTAAGATATTAAAAGTTCAATTTCCCTAATGAAATATTCAACTTCGACCAAAAGTGGTTCAACAGTTTCTTGTTCAAAATCAAACATATCTCCATAGTCACCTTTCTGACGCCAATCCATTAAATCAGAATAAAGTTTCCCTTTCTCTTTCGATAATTTACCTGTTTTAACAAAGTGTAAATTAAACTGAGCCTTTAAACCAGAGTGCGTTTGTGTATTGATTTTGTTTTGCAGCACCAAAGCAGATACGATGTAGTAACATGCATAATATAAGCGATTTACGCAGGCATTCCAGCTACCGTTTTCAGCTAATATTTTTGCATCTCTAAGCGATTCTTTTGACTTCGCAATTCTATATTGTATATAGTCTTCACTTGTGAGGCTCATAAATAAATCCCTTCTTTTTGGATATTCTGAAATAGGGGTGTAACAAACATTTTTGTTTTCCAATCCGAAACTGAATAAACAAATGTTGAAATTACCTGACCTGTTTCGAGTTCAACATCGTAAAGTCTGTGCCTGAAAACTTGTTCTTCTTTAATCGTAACACTAGGGCTATTCACTAAAATGAGAATATCCCAATCCGAATCCTTTCGGGCAGTGCCAAGAGCTCTCGAACCATATAAAATGATTTGAGCATCTGCATCAGTCTCTTTGACGCCCTGCTTAATTTTTCGAACTATTTCGTTATCCGGTGCCATCGAAGATTATAAACTTTATGCAAAGATAACGAACAAAATAATGGATTGTTCTTTTATTACAAAATGGATCCCAACAAAAGCCCCTCTTTTCCTTTTCAGAAATTTAAAAATTATCTCTTGGTTTTATTGTTATTCGATTATCAATAGAATTATTTATCTTTGTTCAGCATTAAAAATGACCAAATCCAAGCTTTATGAATACCATAGAAACGTATGATTTTAAAGGAAAACGCGCTTTAATCCGAGTGGATTTTAATGTGCCGTTGAATGAAGAGTTCACCATTACCGATACTACACGTATCGACGCAGCACTCCCTACTATCCGCAAAGTAATTGCCGGTGGCGGATCTGCTATTGTAATGTCGCATCTTGGTCGTCCAAAGGGTGGCCCCGAAAACAAGTTCTCTCTGAGCCACTTGTTGCCTTACCTTAATGAAAAATTAGGACTTACTGTTAAGTTTGCCGACGACTGTATTGGCCAGTCTGCAACTGATCTTTCTGCAGGATTAAAACCAGGCGAAGTTTTATTACTCGAAAACCTTCGCTTCTACAAAGAAGAAGAAAAAGGCGATCTCGAATTCAGCAAGAAAATTGCTGCTTTGGGTGACTGTTATGTTAACGATGCTTTCGGAACTGCACACCGTGCACATGCTTCTACTGCTATCATCGCACAGTTCTTCCCAAAAGATAAATTATTTGGCTATTTAATGGATGGCGAAGTTGCCAGTCTTAAGAAAGTGCTGGAAAGTGGCGAACGTCCTTTCACTGCTATCTTAGGTGGTGCAAAAGTATCAGGCAAAATCCAGATCATCAATCACTTGATGGATAAATGTGATAACATCATCATTGGGGGTGGTATGATGTTTACCTTCATCAAAGCGATGGGTGGCGAAGTGGGTAGCTCATTGGTTGAAGACGATTTCATCGAAACCGCTAAGAAAGCAATGATTGATGCCAAAGCCAAAGGTGTTAATCTGTTGATTCCTACTGATACGATTATTGCTGATGCATTTAGCAATGAAGCTAACAGAAAAACTGTTAAAACCGACCAGATTCCTACAGGCTGGATGGGATTAGACATCGGTCCTGAAACACTTGCTACATTCCAGAAAGTGATCATGGACTCTAAGATCGTTCTTTGGAATGGTCCTATGGGTGTTTTCGAAATGGAAAACTTTGCAAAAGGAACCGAAGAAGTTGCCTATACCTTGGTTAAAGCAACAGCTAATGGAACATATACACTCGTTGGTGGTGGCGACTCTGTTGCTGCTATAAACAAATACAAACTGGCTGATAAGGTAAGCTATGTATCTACAGGTGGTGGTGCTATGCTCGAATATATCGAAGGTCGTGTTCTTCCTGGCGTTGCTGCTATCGAAGCATAATCTTATAATCCAGATATTAAAAGAGCGACAGCCGTTATCGGTTGTCGCTCTTTTGCTTTTAGGAGGGAGCCTCTTTTTATTTTTTCTTAAACCGCTCGGCGATAATAGCCAGATCGTGATCTTTCAACAAAGAGGTCTTCTTGAGGATCTCTATAAAGTAGCCAACCTCTTTTTCACTGGAAGGGCATCCCATATTTTCTCCAATTTTACCTTCACTATCTGTTGCAGGTCTGTTGGCATCAGCTAACAACTTTCCTTTGGCATCAAAAATTAGCCAAAAAGGAATTCCACCACCACCTTTATACTTCTTCATCATTTCCATTGCTCCGGGATTCTCGAGGTTTTTCTTATTAGCCGATTCTAATACCACAAGATGGGCAACAACATAGTTATGATTGAAGAAAGCCTTGCACGCAGGAGCGTTCATTGCTGAATCCATTGCATGACACCATTTACACCATGAGGCATGAAAGATGATGAACACATTCTTCTTCTCTTTCGTGGCTTGTTTACAAGCATCGTTCAGAATCTGATCTGCCGTTTTTGGCGTCTCCTGAGCCATCATCCCACTTGATAAAAAGAGGGATAGTAATATGATTAATGTAGCTTTCATGAGGTTCGGATTTCGTTTTCGTTAGATTGATTGACAAAAATAATTAAAAATCACTACCACTGAAACGCAACGTTTATTCCATCAGGGCTATTTTCAAAGCTGATGAAACAGGTTTTGCTTGTTTTATCCCATACAGACTGGGTGTCGGTCAGCACCTGACCACCGGCATTGGTGATCGTGACTTTTTTAGGCGCTTCGGGAAGTAGAACACGCATCACGTTCGTAGTGTTTAAGGGACTCTTAGCGATGAAAGAATATTGTTTCTTGTCTACCACCTCGTTATATATTCTTGCCGCTCCGGCAAGTACTTGTGGCTTTTTTGAATCCGGTGTATGCTTAACATTATAAAGATAAGCCTGTTCACCTGGCATGACGGTCTTCTCACTTAACACAGGAAGTTTCGGATCGAACAGATCGACAAAACATCCTTTTACGGTATAGGGTTTGTCGCTAACACTTTCATCCATAACAGCAACCAGATCAAATGGCCCTCTTTCCAGATAGAAGAAATTCTTAAAGATCAACGCTCCGGAGTTAGCCTTTTGTTCGAAAAGCTGTTTCACTGTTGCTACAAACTTCTTGTCGTTATCGGCCTGAAGTACAAACTCTTTTGGATCCTCACGCAGAACATAGACTGTTCCTTTTCCACAACGGTATTCGCCCTCTTTGGCCGTGCGGTCGATACCGAGTTGTTCAAACAGATGCTCTGATGGCGCTTTGTAATGATTATCGCCGGTATTCCACCACTCTTCAACAGTCTGGAAAGGGTCATTATCACGACCACAATAGACTAGGATGCCTCCATTTTTCACCCATTGTGCAAGATGTTTATGTGCCTCTGGCGTAAGCGGTTTCATGTTTGAATACGACATAACCAATAGCTTTGTGTCCTTCCATGTTTCAGGATAGGCTACGTTCTCGATATGAAGTGTCTTTACCGGCACACCCCGCTTAAGCAGTGGCAACACCTGTCCATAAAAATTTGACAACTGTGGGTCTTCGTATCCCTTGTGCGTTGGGAAGCGCTGAAACATCATCGAATTGGCCATCAATACACTAATCCCTGAAGTGCCATTTACACGATTATCTGATAACGGCATCTGATTCAACGAATTCACCATCACCTGCATCTGTGTAGAGTAGAAACGAGGGATGGTCTCTTTCTCATTACTGTTTGGTTTCCGGTAGAGTCCCTGATAAATACGATCGGGCCAGGGCATCACTTCATAATCGGCTATCATCGGATAAAGTAGCTGGGCGGTGAAAGTGGCCTGATAATTCTTTTTGTAGTCACCCCAGTCGCGTGAAAAGTCTTCAATGGGATCGGTTAGGAAAAACAGTTTTCGTTTGGTAGGTGCCGTCATCGACTCCATCGATCCATATTCTAGAAAGGCATTTTCGAAGACACGCTCCTTTCGGATACCATTGAAAAAGGTCGGCTCACGCGAAGTGCCTGTCCACACCTGTGCAATATATCCATCAACACAAGGTAACGAGGCCAGACTGGCTTCGGGACTAACAATTTGCCATGCCGAGTAATTGACCAACGAATGGGTGGGGACATAACAACGAACATTCATCCCTTTGCTACGACCGTACTCTTTGGCATAGGTAAAGATTTCTTTCAAGGCATTATAATACAGCTGATATTTCAATTTGCTCGACAGATAGGTGTTCTCCGGTGATGCATCTTGTGGGCGCCATGGTGAGTTATAATATTTTTGCCACTCCTTTTTAAACGCCACACTATAACCTGCACGAGCCCAGAACTCAGGTTCCTCCAGATAAATGGCGTCAATACCGGCATCAATAACCCGCTTGATATGTTTCTCCTTCATGTATTCGATGTATGAAGCCGTTGGAACGATATAGGGAATTAATCTGCCATGTCCGATGGAATCGCCTTTAACATCCATCTGTCCTTCGCTCAGGTGATTGATCCCATCCCATTTGCCGGTGAAGTAATCCTGATATTCACCCCAGGCAACACCCGTCATGAAATGCGTTGTGTATCCGTGATCACGCCACGACTTTACCCGTTCTTCAAAAGTGATGTCTTTGTAGTTGTTTGCACCATATACGATTGCAACATCTGCCCTGACGTCGGTAACTGGTTTCCAGGCCCCCGATGTCTGAAAGGCTGTCTTTTCGCCACCCTTCACTTTGGGTGGATCTGTTAACCCCTCAGGTTTAGACACAGCGAGAGAGGCCAGTAGCAATAAATTGTAGATAAAAGGAACGTTCATTATTTCTTATAATTTATAAATTCTAACATAGTCGAAGTAAAATTTCTGTGGGAAGATCCGGTCGTCAATATCGCCGCCCCGGTTTCTTTGTCTGTTTGCATGCGATTGTTAATCCCAGTAACAGAATGAAAATAAATGAAATACGCATAGTGTAAGTGGTTGACTTATATGGACAAAGTTATCATTTATTCAGGTAAAACGGTATTAATTTTCAGTTGATTTTAACACAGTAAAAAATAATTACGAAAATTTCGTAATAGTACTTGACTTTGTCTACGAAAAAGTCGTAATATTGCGAAATAATTTTAGCACATGAAAAAACTAACGGCACAAGAAGAAGAAGCAATGTTGATCATCTGGAAAATTAGTGAAGGATGTGTGAAAGATTTTCTCGATCAGTATCCTGAACCTCAACCACCCTATACCACATTGGCTTCGGTAGTAAAGAACCTTGAAAAGAAAAAGTTTATATCCTCACGCAAAATAGGGAATGTCTATCTCTATCGGCCTACAGTGAAGCAAGACGAATATCAGCAAACCATGATGTCGGGGGTAGTGAAAGATTATTTTCAGGACTCCTACAAAGAACTGGTCACCTTTTTTGCCAAAGAGCAGAAAATATCATCCGATGAATTGAAAGAGATAATCAGCTTGATTGAAATGAATGCTAATACTACAAAGTCATGAGTCCATTATTTGTCTATTTATTGAAAGCTTCGGCTACGGTATTTATCTTGTGGGTCTTCTATTTTCTATGTCTACGCCGGTTGACATTTCATAAGCTAAACCGCTATTTCTTTATCACCGGAATGATGGTTTCATTTCTTTGGCCGGCACTGCCTCTTGAAGATTGGTTTTTCAAGGCTCCGCAGATCACGCAGGTTGTATATATTCCGGTATCGGTTTTTATGCTTCAATTTAAGCCTGCCCCCCCAACATTTGGAATAGCGCAGTTTCTGAAGATCTGCTATTTTGGAGGTGTATTGTTTATGTTGGTCCGGTTGAGTATTCAGATTATCTCATTGCGTAAAGTCTTTAAACGATCGGAGAAACAGGTTATACAAGATGTGACGGTAAGGGTGGTAAATGAAAAGATCAATCCATTTTCTTTCTTTGGGCAGATCTTTCTGAATCCTGCTAATCATAATGCCATAGAGCTAACAGCCATTATCCAACACGAGAAAGTTCATAATCATCGGGCACATTCAATAGATATAATGCTTTCGGAACTGGTCAAAATAGCACTCTGGTTCAATCCGTTTTCCTGGTTGTTCTGCAAAGTGGTCAAAGAGAATATTGAGTTCGAAGTCGACCGGATCCTTCTTCACCAGGGTATTGATTGCAAAACGTATCAATATAGCTTACTGAAATTATCTACAATCAAAAATCAAAATCCAATAACTAATCATTTTAACTTGTCTAATTTAAAAATCAGAATCATCATGATGAACAAAAAACAATCGTCAAGGTACGGCCTTGCTACTTATGCACTCGTAATTCCTATACTGTTAGTTAGTATGGTAGTCAGTGTCGCTTTTGCGCAAAACAAATTACCCGGAAAGAAAAGCCACCCTCAATCTGCCGCCATCTCTTTAAAGGATAGTTTATCAGGGAAACATCCATTAATCCTTCTTGATGGAGAAGAAATCGATAAAAAGACAATGGATAAGATTCCTGCTGATGAAATTCTAACGGTGAATATATTTAAGAATGAAGATGGCAAAATGGATTATGGAGATAAAGGGAAAGATGGTGTGATCATGATTACATCTAAAAAAGGAGCTAAAATAGCACTCGATAATAAACAATATGTTGAAAAACTGGATGCTGAGAAAATGGGTACAGCTAAAATAGAGCTGGATAAGAAACAACATGATGAAAAAGTATTTTCTGAAGGGGGAGCAAAAAATTATTTTACCTTTCCGGATAATATTTATGTTCTAATAGATGGTGTTCCTGTTGGTAAGGATGGTCTAAAGAATTTCGATGCAGCACGTATTGAGTCGATGGATGTTTTAAAGGGCGAAAAAGCTACCGCCGTCTATGGAGAAAAAGGAAAGGGCGGTGTTATCCGCATTACCACAAGAAAAGTTTCATTAAACTTAAGTCCTGCCGGCAGTTCCTCTTCTTCTTCAAGCAGTTCCTCTCTTGGAGATGTTAAAGTAGATGGATATGGTAAAGCCGAATCACCAGCCAGTGTAGTTGACTTCAAGAAATCGGGATTATCTTCTGATGCTTATATCTTATTGGATGGGAAAGAGATTAATAGTGACCAGATGGCCGCAATCAATCCTGAAGATATCCTTACAGTAGTTGTTTTGAAAGATAAAAGTGCAACCGCTATTTATGGAGAGAAAGGTAAAAAAGGAGTCATCCTGATTACCCTTAAAAAGAAATAAAACGTTGATTGTATCTGTTCAATGATACTGTTAAAACGGGGTAGCTAGCGCTTCCCCTTTTGCCATTAGACAAGGTAAAAAGAAAGCGGGTGTCTCAACCAATGAGGCACCCGCTTTCTTTTTTATATCAATACAGCTTATCGCTTAATCGCTAATTCATCAATCAGATTCTTAGCTCCGGCATATTTGTCGATAATAAACAAAACATAACGAACATCGACAGCAATCGTACGTTGCATATCAGGTTCGAAAGCGATATCGCCACTCATTGCTTCCCAGTTACCGTCGAAAGCCAAACCAACTAATTCACCGCTACCATTGATAACCGGACTACCTGAATTACCACCGGTAATATCGGTATTGGCTAAAAATGCTACAGGAAGTTCGCCCTTGCTATTGGCATATTGACCATAGTCTTTGGCATTGTACAGATCTTTCAACTTACCGGGTACGATAAACTCAAAGTTCTTAGGATCTTCTTTTTCTATAACACCCTTCAGCGTAGTATAGAAGTTATAATGAACAGCATCAGCAGGATAGTAATCACGAACATTACCAAAAGTAACACGCATCGTTGAATTAGCATCCGGTGCAAAGTTCTTATCAGGTGTCATGTTACGTAAACCAGCCATAAATAATCTGCTTGAACGGGTTAATGCGTCGCTTCCGGCCGAAGCTTTTGTTCTGATGTCGTTACTGTATGCTGTTATAGCTACATACAACTTATACATCGGATCTTTTTCGATGGCTTTCAGTGATGGCTTATCCAACATAGCTTTTACCTTTTCGGCATTTACAAAATTGGATTTCTTATAAACCTCTGCAGCATATTTGTTGAAGTCGCCTTTATATTTTTTGTAGATCTCATCAAGATAAGCGAAGTGCTGATCGGCAGGAACATCTTTATAGAACATATCGAGCATAGCACCCATTGTCTTTTGATCCAACGGTTGATAATAGTTCTTAAAGAAGTTTTCCGTCATACGGGTCATGCCTTTTGTAAGCTGTTCTATCTGAGCAGGCTTTGTGTCCTTGTTTTTCAACAGGGTAGCCAATCTCTCGAAACCGCTGGTGAGATTACCCGCTTCGATACCACGAAGGGCTTCTTGCGAGTAAGTCTGTGCAATAACATATTGGTCGATCAGTTTGTAAGCAGTTGAAAAATCGTTTAAGACTGAACCATATTCTTCCTTACGACTAGCATCCTGGCCAACCCAGTTTGCAAAGTCAGCTTCGATCTTTTCTTTCTTCTCGGCAACCTTCATACGTTTCAGCGCACGGGTTTGTCCGATATAGTATTTCCAGTAGTTAGCGATACCGGCATATTTGGAAGCATATTGTAGACGAACAGTCTCATCTACATCCATGTATTCGCGCATGATGGCTAATTTCTTGTCGCGGATCTTAACGATAGCAGGACCCGATTTCTCAATAGCCAGCTTAACGCCCCATGAAGTCATGTAGCGGTTTGTACGTCCTGGATATCCCATGATCATGGTGAAATCTTCTTTTTCAACACCCTTGATAGAAACAGGCAAATAATGTTTCGGTTTCATCGGAACGTTGTTCTTCGAATACTCAGCAGGTTTACCATCGGCACCGGCGTAAACACGGAAGATGCTGAAGTCGCCGGTGTGACGAGGCCACATCCAGTTGTCAGTATCTGCACCAAACTTACCGATAGCTTCAGGAGGGGTTCCGACTAAACGAACATCTTTAAAGATTTCGTAAACGAAGAGATAAAATTCGTTGCCGGCATAGAAAGAAGATACACGCGACTCATAGTTTGTTCCGGCAACAGCTTTGTCCTGAATTTCAGTGCTAACAGCTGCAACAGCTTCAGCACGTTCTTTTTCCGACATCTTGTTGTTTAGCTTTGCCAAAACAGTCTTGGTTACATCTTCCATGCGTACCAAAAACTTTACTGTCAATCCAGGGCAGGGTAGCTCTTCATTTTTGTTGAAAGCCCAAAAACCATGAGTTAGATAATCATGTTGAACAGTACTCAATGACTGAATAGATCCGTAACCGCAATGGTGATTCGTAAATACGAGACCCTGATCGGATACGATTTCGGCAGTACAACCACCGCCGAATTGAACGATAGCATCTTTTAAGCTTGAATGATTTACGCTGTAAATCTCTTCGGCTGTTAATTTTAAACCTGCCTTTTGCATGTCCACATAGTTGAGTCGGTGAACCAACATGGGAAGCCACATCCCTTCATCCGCGCGAACGACGTTGATAGATAGAAGGGTAATGATTACGAGGAGTAGTTTTTTCATTGTATGATTTGATTTAGGGTTGAATTTTATCTTAGATGTAGGTTTCGCCTTTTAAAAGTTTTACATCTTCTACAATGTTGCGGATTTGTTGCTCATCTTCTTTCTTGCAAATCAACAGCATATTAGAGTCGTCAACAACAATAAAGTCGTCGAGCCCCTGGATGACAACTAACTTTTCGTTGGGCATATTAATGATACAATTGGTCGTATCATAAACCTGTACGCTCTTACCAATAATTGCATTTCCATTCAGGTCTTTTGTGCGGGTGTCATATAACGAGCCCCATGTGCCCAGATCTGACCAGCCAAAGTCGGCCGCTAACACATAAACATTTGAAGCCTTCTCCATCAGACCATAGTCGATAGAGATATTCCGTACTTCCGAATAGGCCTTAGCAATAAAATCATTTTCTTTATCCGTGTAATAGAACTCTTTACCCTCGGCAAAGATGTCGTTGATATCGGGAAGCTGTTGTTTCAGGGCCAGCATCAAACTAGATAGCGACCAGATAAAGATCCCGGAGTTCCACAGGAAGTCGCCCGAAGCCAGAAATTGTTGTGCCATCTCGAGTTGAGGCTTCTCGGTAAAGATCTTGACCTTTCCAATATTTTTATATCCGGTCCCCTCATCGTCCGATGTCTGGATATAACCATAACCGGTATCGGGACGGCTAGGTGTGATGCCCAGTGTAAGCAACCAGTTGTTTTTAGCCGTAGCTTCGAGAGCCGTTAGCAGTACTTC
>JAHEYR010000257.1 GCA_023251485.1 Bacteroidales bacterium | reverse complement strand
TATTAACAGAAGTATTTTCAGGTTCATCATCCAATGACCTTATCGGCAATGTAGTTTTCTTAAATGGAGAGGTAGTCCCGACACACAATGACTGTACATCTTTCAAGGCACTGACCAGTTGATCATTCGATATCGTCTTTTTCTTTTCAGCGATATCGATGATATACTGATTCAACAAATCCATAGCACTATGCATGGTGTCGAAGAAATATTTTGATAGCGAAATCGCTCGTTGCTTTAACAGCGACAATACACTTTCCAGACCCTGACAAAGACGTTCTATCTCAACAATATTAACCGCACGGGCAGCTCCTTTCAAACTATGCATCGCACGAAAAGTGGTCTCAACAATCTCTTGTTGATCCTTTTCATTGAGATCTTTCTCTAGTTTTAATAACCCGCTGATGATCGTTTGCTGATGTTCGGCTGCTTCGATCATGAAATCAGCGAGGAGCTCGCGAAGAAACTCTTCCTGTTTCTTATTCATATGCCCCGATTAAACTTTATACTTCTCAGAAATCATCTTCAGGTTTTTGCTTAAATCATTTAAGCTATTGGCTGCAATCTGAGTTTGCTTGGTACCTATCACATTCTGTTCGCTGGCTTGCTTGATATTCTCCATGGCGGGGACGATCTGATTCATACCGGCCATCTGTTGTTGACTTGACGAAGCTATCAGCATGGCTGATTGTGCAGCTTCATTGACACTATCCGTAAGAACCTGTATAACTTCACCACTTTGTTCGGAAAGATGTAGCCCGCTTTCAACAGCTTTCACACCTTCTTCAGTAGCATTTACAGCTGCGTTCATCGCCTTCTGAATATCATTCAGGATATCCTTAATCTGCGATGTTGCCTGTTTTGACTGTTCGGCCAGACTTCTTATTTCCTGGGCTACTATTGCAAATCCTCTTCCGTGTTCGCCTGCCTTAGCAGCTTCGATAGCTGCATTTACAGCAAGTAGATTCGATTGATCTGCCAGATCGTTAACAGTCAAGGTGATCTCCCCGATTGTTCTGTTTTGTTCAGATAACTTCACCACACTTTCAGAAACGACATTCATCTGGTTATTGATCCGCTTCATACCGTTTATGGTATCAACAACGGCTCGTTTCCCAAGCTGAGCTGCCTGCAATGCCTTCTGCGAACTATCCACCACATTATTTGCTTTCTGATTAGTGAGTAATGCGGTTTGACGAACCTCTTCCACTGTGGTAGTGGTTTCAGCCATTGCCGTAGCTGTTTCAGTAGCACCGGTACTTACCTCCGTTGCTGTTGAAAGAATCTCGCTTGCCGATGAACTTAAAATAGTGATGCCATCACTAATCTCATGGTTGATCCGACGAAACATCCTAACAATGAGACGTGCCAATATAAAAGTGACGAACATAAAAGCAAAGCCGACAGATAGAATCATGATTAGTGAGCTTACGGCTTCCGCTTCATCCTGACTCCTCAGTTGATCAACGATAGCATATTCGCGTTTGCTTTGATCCTCAAGGGTACTCAAAATTGACTCATAAAGCGGTCGGATTTGTTCATCCGACATTATCTTGGCCTCATCTAATTTGCCTTTGTAGATCAGATTGATCTGATTGGTACGACTTGATTCAAATTTATGATATTCTTTTTTTAGACTATTGATTTTATCATCCTGATTTTGATCAAGTTGATAATACTGGTCAACACGACTCAGGTTTTGATTAAAATGAATATCATTAGAATCTATTTCAGCTTTCAACTTATCCAAAGCAGAACTATTTTTAACCATTATCATCTCCAATGCAAGCCCCCAGTTTCTATTCAAATCAGATTTAAGCTCTGTTATTTGTTGGCTTACCTTATTTGAAGCCTGGACCCGTTCGTGCATCTTAGCCAGTGCATTTCGATTCACATACGACATGATGGCTATACCAAACATCAGAGCAAATACAGTACTCACGCCCAACATTAATTTTTTTCTGGTAGACAAATCAGTAAGTTTCATATTTCAATCTTTATGAGGTTTATCTTTTTTTGTTTTCTTGATTTACAATGAGTTCAGGACTACTCATCAAAGCCTTTGCATTCAGAACAATAATCCCTTCTGCCGTTGCCCCCATGAGATAATCTTTTTTAATATTATCTTTTACGTAAGGCAATGAAAGTATTTTTGAATTTGGGATGTATTCATTACCCAAAATAGCATCGGCAACAATACCAAAGTTTATATTTTCATAACCCAATATCATCACTTTTGTAAACTCAGAGATACCTCTTTCGGGTAACATCAGTATCTTTTTTGGGTTAATCACCGTAAATATCTGGCCTCTGATATTAATCACACCCAGAATAAAGTCGGGGGTACAAGGCACAACCGTCAGATCTTTCAATGGCAAAACCTCCTTTATAAAAGAAGTCTCAAGCCCATATACTTCGTCGGATAGAAGAAATTTAACGACAAAAACAGAATCGGCATTATGATCGATCAACCGGCCATCGGCCTTAGATAATACCTGCGCTCTCGACTTTAATATTCTTTTTTCCCGAGCTGACAAAGAACCTTTTTCGTCTTTTCTCTCCATTTGATTATTGTTTTTTCCCTTGTTCAAATCAGATCATGGAACTCAATGATCAGACGTAATCAATAATCATCTCTTTTAATCGTCCAACTGTTATTCCACCTGAATCGGCAATGACATCAGCATCGCTCATATTTTGTATCAAATTTAACAAGTTTTTGTAGTGTTTGCTAGCTATTTGCTTTTTTCCGTCTATTCTGGCAATATTACCTTTCAGAAAATGAGCGAGTATGTGTGTATGATCAATATAAAGGACATGATTAATCACTTTACTTGCTTCATCTTTCAGGTTCTGATCAAAGAGAATAGTGGCAAGCAGGTAATAATACGCAGCATTCATTTTATTGATAGCGATCAATTCATCGCATAAAACACGCGCTTCAGCGTGGTGGCCCGTATTCGCAAATACCTTGGCCAGCAGAAATTTGATTGTCGTATCAGCAGGGTGCAACGTCATGAGTTTCTGCAAATGTCCCTTTGCTTCTTCATAACGAGCACTATCTATTAATTTGTAGACCGGCTTTAAATCAACTTTATGATCATCGGTGACCGGTTTGTGTTCCTTTCGGTCGTTCGCAATAATTGGTTCGACTTTATGTTTTTCCATCACATGTTCATGAGATGGTTTGATATTGATTTTGTGGACTTCTCCACTGTTCATTGGGAAAGTGAGGATGTCGGTTTCAGGTTCAGGTTGGTGATTCCATTTGCTTCTACGATATACCAGTGCATCATGAATGATAACCTGATGAAAAGCTGAGAAATAGATGTTTGAAACTTCAACCGGACTTGTTATGAACCAACCTTCGTGTGTTAAACAGGATTTAAATCGCTGTACCACTCTTGTTGCCTGTTCGGTAGAAAAATACATCAATACATTTCTGCAAAAGATAACATCCATTGCAAATGTATTAGTCTCTACCAATGGGTATTTATCATCTGCCAGATTTAAATAAGAAAACGAAACCATCTTCCTGATTTTTGGT
>JAHEYR010000256.1 GCA_023251485.1 Bacteroidales bacterium | reverse complement strand
GTTTTAACCCCCAGCTGACGTCTAATTCCGGCAACCTCTTTCAATGCGGGATTAAATAACGGAGCATGTAAAAAACAGATTACTGCCTGGTCGAGTTCTCTTTTGAATTGATCGGTGTCGGTGGTAAAACGATAACCTGCAAACTCTAGTATGTTTGAAGATCCACAATTTGATGAGACACCATAGTTACCATGTTTTGCCACTTTTTCACCACAACCGGCCAGCACAAATGAACTGAGGGTCGAGATATTGAAGGTGTTAAATCCATCTCCACCGGTGCCACAAACATCAATGGTGTTAAATTCGCTCAGGTCGACATTGATACAAAGATTTAACAACGCATCGCGGAACCCTTGTAATTCCTCCAATGTTACCGGTCTCATCATAAAGATCGTTAAGAATGAAGCAATCTGTGATCCAAAATAATGGCCGGCAGCAATATTTGTTAAAACCTCTTCGGCTTCTGATCTACTGAGTGTCTGATATTGAAATAATCTGTTAAAAATAGCTTTCATTGATTCTAAGTGTGATGTGTTAGCAAAAGGTTCCTGAAAATGCAGCGGGTGATGCAAAGTTTGTGTTGTCGGGCGAAGGCAAAATAGGCGCTCCGGTTGCTTCACTCGCTATACCCAACCAATTGGCCAGAATGAGTTTACCATGTTCAGTTAAAATAGACTCAGGATGAAATTGTAATCCCCTTACATCATAATGGACATGCTTGATAGCCATCACCATTCCTGTTTCATCAGTAGCCGTGACTTTTAATGCCGATGGGATGCTTTCTTTGTCTAAAACCCATGAATGATAACGTCCGGCTTTGAAGACAGGAGGCAGTCCATAGAAGAGTAACTCTGACGGTTCAATGACGTGGATATCTGTTGCTACTCCATGATAAATTTGTTCCAGATTAATTAATTTAGCTCCAAATACTTCGCCAATGGCTTGCATACCTAGACAGATACCCAGTATGCTTTTTTCGGGAGCTAGTCGTGCAATCAATTCTTTCATAATTCCGGCTTCGTCAGGAATGCCGGGACCCGGTGAAAGTACAATCCTGTCGTATGCTGCCGCCTCTTCAATTGTAATCATGTCGTTTCGGGCAACTGTTACCTTTTCACCCATAAGTTCTTCAAGGTAATGAACCAGATTGTAGGTGAATGAATCATAATTATCGAGAACCAGGATTTTCATAGTTGATAATATTTTTATTTGTTGATGATGTGTTATGCTTTCAGGATTTATTGATACAATGTGTAATACAGCCACTATGGATTAAATAGTACTTGCCATTTCGAGTGCCGATCTTAACGCTCCCAGTTTGTTTTTGACCTCTTGTAGTTCGTTTTCTTCTACACTTTGGTCAACAATACCGGCTCCTGCCTGAAAGTAGAGTGTGTTATTCTTGCTCATAAATGAGCGAATGGTAATCGCGTGACTCAGACTCCCATCGAAACCAATTTTACCGATGGCGCCTCCATAAAAACTGCGACGTGTAGGTTCGTATTTGCTGATGAGCTCTATAGCCATCACTTTAGGTGCACCCGAAAGGGTTCCTGCAGGAAAAGTGTCGGCTAATAAACTTACAGGAGTTGCTCCATCGATCATATCGCCTGTAACAGTAGATACTAAATGAAGAACATGCGAAAAGATCTGTACTTCTTTAAAAGAAGAAACTGTTACATTGCGGGCATGTCTACTTAAGTCGTTACGGGCTAAATCGACCAACATAACATGTTCCGAAGATTCTTTTGGATCGGCACAAAGTTTCTCTGCCAGTTGCAGATCAAGTTTGTCGTTACCGGTTCTCTTGTAGGTGCCGGCAATAGGACTGATGGTTGCTTTTTCGTCGCGAATTAATATCTGGTGTTCGGGTGACGATCCAAAAATACGATAGTCGCCATAGTCGAAGAAAAACATCCATGGAGATGGATTGATGTAACGAAGACTTCTGTAAACGTTAAACTCATCACCGGTAAAGGATTGTTCGAATCGACGGGATAAAACAATTTGAAATACATCGCCACGACGACAATGTTTCTTGCCTTTTGCCACTAATTCCAGATAGTCGTTATCAGTCATATTTGATGACTCATTGCCTTCTATTGCAAATGGATAGGAGACGAGACCACTACTTAATAGCAGGCGCTCCAGATCATTCATTGATGAATCTTCACCCGGTAACAGATTCTCAATAAGGGTAGCTCTGTTTTGATGATGATTAATTACGATAAGATATTTGTAGAAGTGGTAACGGATATCCGGAATGGATAATTCATCAGGCTTTTCTCTTAGTTTGATGCTATCGAATAATGCAGCTGATTCAAATCCCAAATAACCAAAAACTCCATTAAATGCAGATACCTCTTCTTGTTTAGGAACTAATGATTCACTAAATTCATGGAGAAGTCTGGTTACATGTTCTGGTCCTTCGAGTATCACTTCCTTTGTTATTTCACCAGGCAGGTTGATCTGTGCCTTGCCATGTTGGGCAATAAATCCGGCTATGGGTTGGAGGCAGAGGTAAGATAGACTTTGATCGCCACCATGATAATCGCCACTTTCGAGTAAAAGCGAACCGGGAAACCTGTCGCGGACTTTTAAATATAGCGCCACTGGTGTGATGGTGTCTGAAAGGAGTTGTTTGGTGTTTGTTTTGATGGTTTGCATGTCAGCTAAAATTTTTGGTGTTAAAACAAAAAAGGCCTCTCGTGGTACGAAAGGCCTTTTTTAAAGGGGGCATAGCTCGTTAACTCACGATATTTTCGTAAATATGAAGCGCCACCACCAATTATTTAGATTAAACTTGATCATTTTTATGTCTTGTTGTTGCTGCAAATGTAAACACGGATTTAATACAAATGTTAGTATGGGGTAAAAAAAAATAAAATTTAACTTTTTTTGAGTTGTTTGAGTAATTTTTTACTCTTTGATATTATTCCGGCACTGGCATCGGTTTGGATAGATTCGATTGATTGAATCAGTTCATTCTTCAAATCAGGGATCATCTGACATACATTGTAAAGAACCTGCATGGCATGTGCTCTGACTGCAATAGGCTCTTCAGAAGAAAGCAATATCTTGAAACAAAAGTCGACAAAACTACCTGTAAGATCTTCTGGTAAAGGCTGAAGGCTGATCATCTTCAGAAAGTGACGTTTAAGTCCATTTTTATTTGTCTTTTCTACCCGAATAATTAATTCGTTTAAAAAAGGATGAATCATTTCAGGCCGTTTATCATTTATCTTTTCCATGGTCCAGGCAGCTCTCCATGCCATTTCATCTTCTCTCGCAATGAGTTCCCATAAATCGTTTACCAAATTGGGCTGTTGTATGATGCTGTCGGCAATTTTATCAACATGATCTACCCAACTCGCAGCTTCAAAGAATGCAGATGTTTGAAACAGATGGTCTAATCCCGGCATGATATTTCTTTTCATACAAAGATACAACTTCTCATCTTTTGTGAACAACAGTCACATTTGCTTGTTATGAAAATAGAACAGCTATACCATGAACACAAACGGACATACTACCAATAAACTGATCAGTGAAAC
>JAHEYR010000255.1 GCA_023251485.1 Bacteroidales bacterium | reverse complement strand
CTGGCCAAGTTCCAAATTTACTAGCGTATTTTCCTTTAACAGCTCGAAATATTATATTCTTTTTTTGTTCATCATTTTGAGTAAATGCTATCTGTCTATATAAATCAAGTTTCCAATAATCTTTTTTATTAATGATACTATCCATATTCATTCTGCTTGGACAGAAACCTATTATTGCTAACATTAGTTCTGTCTGAAATGATATCATTCGCTGGTCTAGTTCATCAATATTCCTAGCACTATTCAATAAGTCATCTATGTCGTTCATTAAAAATTGTAATTCATTTATATGAGAATTATCTGTAATGGTAATTGTCTCATTTACAGCAAAACGAATACTTTTCGTTATCTTCAAATATGTATTTCTTGCTTTTATTAAGTTGTGGTGAGACTTTATCTTTCTATAATCCTTTTTACCATATAATCTTTCAATAGTAGAACTTAATGTAAAATCTGTTTTTCTGTACGTTGTTATGTCTTTTGTTTTCATTCGTCCTTAATTTGTCTATAAAAGTATTCTTAATTGTATTTCTAAATAAAGGTTTTTTGTTTTTGCATATTGCACCTAACGTTTAGTATTTTATCTGTAAACATAGAAAAAAAATAGATACCTGACAGTCTTTTATTACAGATAAAATTTCGTTGAACGAAGCCACTTGGTAATCAGTTATTTACCATAAGGGGTTTCTGACTTTCAACCAAGTCTGTCAGATAGGTATTTGGCTGGCAATAGGTCTGGAAAACGCTGTTTACTACCATGGATCTGATTATGCAGATTATTTAAGTTAAGCGGGATGTGTAGGCCGGGCATAGTAAGCCCATTGGGCCATGACCCTTAAGATCTGATAATGTCAAAGAACGATCAATCAAAAACCAATCAGCCGTGAGGCTGAGAAGGCGTAATCCTGGAGATGGGCACTAATTTGCCTTGCTTGCAACACGGGCATAAGGTGATGTCTTTCCTGGAGAAAACGGTCAAATTGACCACCCAATATCGGGGTAAACTGACCACCCCTGGAGAGGGCACTTTTGATGCCTTAGTCGGAGCAAACTGACCACCCTTAGTCGGAGTAAACTGACCACCTGTTTTCGTTTGTTTATATCAAATTGGACAGCATAAATGATTAATGTTGGATGTAATCAATCCACTAATTATTTATGTCTAACAAACCAATTTCTATGAACAAAGTTAAAGAGATTTTGCAGCAGTACACCGATGGTGTAAACAAAACAGAAATCGCCCGCAGGACGGGACTTCCGCGTAATACGGTAAAGAGTTACATCCGCCAGTTTATCTCCATGGATAAGACGTTGGAGGAGCTTCTGGCAATGAGTAACTCGGACCTTGAAGTTCACTTTCACAGCATGAAAGTAAAAGAGCCGGATCAAAAGCTTGTCGACCTTTATGCCTTCTTTCCCGAGATGGAGAAAGCGCTCAAAAAGAAAGGCAATACGCAACTTAAACTCTGGGGTGATTATATTGTTAAACACCCCGATGGAGTTAAATTAACGCAATTTGGAGAGCACTACAGACGCTGGCGTAAACGTGTAAACTCAAGCATGCACATTGAACACAAGGCTGGCGATAAGATGTACGTGGATTACGCTGGTGATAAGCTTCAGATCGTTGATATTCTTACAAAAGAGATCATTAAGGTTGAAGTTTTTGTGGCCATTCTTGGAGCAAGCCAGTTAACGTATGTTGAGGCTTCGATGAGTCAGAAGAAGGAGGATTTTATATTTTCCTGCGAGAATGCCTTGTATTACTTTAAGGGAGCTCCACTGGCCATTGTGACGGATAACCTGAAGTCGGCAGTGATAAAGCCCAGTAAATACGAACCGACCTTAAATGAATCGTTCCGTGATTTTGTTGAACATTACCATATGACTGCTTTGCCTGCCGGACCGTATAAACCGCGCCATAAGGCATTGGTAGAAGGTGCTGTAAAGCTGATCTATCAGAGCATCTATACGAAGGTTCGTGAAAACATCTACAACACCCTGGATGAAATAAACACCGCCATATGGCAGGCTTTGGAGCAGCACAACAACAATCTTTTAAAAGGGCGACCATACTCTCGCAGGAAGTTGTTCGAAGAAATCGAAGCCAATACGCTTCAGCCACTGACCATTTATCGGTATGAACTTAAGCATAAAAGTGTTGCTACAGTTGCCAAAAACAATCATGTCTGTTTGAGTGAAGACAAGCATTATTACAGTGTACCTTATGAGTATATCGGAAAGAAAGCCAGCATTTTATACTGTTACGAGCAAGTAGATATATATTATCGTTATGAGCGGATTGCTACTCATAAACGAGACCGGCGGCCGTTTATATATACCACCATTGAAGATCATCTGGCGTCCAAACATAAGTTTTTAGCAGACTGGACACCGGAGAATTTTCTAAAACGTGCCCAGGATGTCGGGGAAGAAACACTCAAATATATTTACGAGATCCTTAATCGCCGGCAGCATCCGGAACAATCCTACAAAACCTGCCAGGGAATACTTCATTATGCCTTCCGGGTAGGAAAAGACCGTCTTAATGCAGCTTGTCGCCGGGCCGATTTTTATGGCGATTACAGCTATAAAACAATCGTGGCTATTTTAGAAAAAGGTCTTGATAGAGAGCCTTTTGATCTGGACGAGGGCAGGGATAAGGACAAGATGCCAGAGCACAAGAATATCCGTGGTAATAAATATTACAATTAATAACCCAAAGGAATCGCCCCGTCTTGTCTGGTCTGAGATCCTTTGGGTTAGGCATTGGCGGGCTTCCTTTTTAAACCCTAAACACTATGAATGGAAACAGTTTACAAAAGATGAAACAGATGAAGTTGCACGGTATGGCTCTGGCCTTTAAATCCAGCCTTGAGGAGGAAAAAAGAACTCAGTTTACTCCTGATGAGATGGTTGCCTTTTTAGTTGATGCCGAGTGGGATGACCGCAATAACCGGCGTATTGACCGCAGAATCCGAACTGCCCGGTTCCGCTACAAGGCCAATATCGAACAAATAGACTTTGACACAGAACGTAATCTCGACAAAAACCTTCTAAACCGGTTTGCTGAATGTTCTTTTATCGACAAAGCAGAAAACATCCTTATTACTGGGAGTACTGGTATTGGTAAGAGTTACATCGCTTCGGCGCTAGGGAATCAGGCTTGTACTATGGGCTATAAGGTACTCTACACCAGTACCTATAAGCTTTTTGCACAACTAAAAATGGCAAAGGCGGATGGCTCTTACATCAAAGAACTCCTTAAAATCGAACGTCAGGACTTACTAATCCTGGACGACTTCGGTATACAACCCATAGATAACTCAAGTCGATCGGCTTTACTCGAAATTATTGAAGACCGGCACGGAAAACGATCGACCATAGTAACCTCACAACTCCCTGTGAATCAATGGTACGATGTAATTGGGGAAACCACTATCGCCGATGCTATCCTGGACCGTATTGTACATCAGTCACATCGGGTTGAGATGTTCGGGGACTCACTGCGAAAAAGAAAAACATCACAAATCTAAAATCAGTCACCAAAATGATAAAATAATTTATATTTGTATACACGTCTGATCAAGATGTT
>JAHEYR010000254.1 GCA_023251485.1 Bacteroidales bacterium | reverse complement strand
GAGAAGGGGGTGAAATGTCTGGATGCGATTAATTCTGTTGAGTTTCTGCTCATCGGAGATGGTCGTTTACTCGACAACCTTGGCACCTCTTCCGGCTCACGAAAGGTACAGCTCTATAATGGTCGTGCTACGATTCGAATCAAAACAAACAATGGTAAAAATATAGCCGGAGTGAAGTCTGAAGGGTTGAAAACAGTATTTGTACAACTCTAAGATAAGATTCAAAATACTTGATCCTGATTTATCATTATACACAAGAAGCGGAATAATACCCTAAAAGCCATAAAAAATCTATGAAAACCTTACTAACAATAGTTTTCTCTCTTCTGTTCGTATCTAATTATCAGTTTGCAATTGCTCAATCAAACAAAGCAGTTGACCCCAACCTGAAACTTTGGTACAACAGACCGGCTACGATCTGGGAAGAAGCACTACCATTGGGCAATGGGAAAACGGGAGCCATGGTCTTTGGAGGAACGGTCACCGAGCGCTATCAACTTAACGACCTCACTTTATGGTCAGATTCACCTAAAGCTGGTAATAATGTCAATGGTCCTGAAATCTTAAAGCAGACACGCGAAGCTATTGCAAAAGGTGACTATGAAAAAGCCGGACAGGTCTGGAAAAAAATCCACGGACCTTATTCCGCACGATATCTCCCGATGGGCGATCTTTTCATCCACATGAACCTGCCGGATACTACCGTAAAAGACTACTACCGTGACTTAAACATCCAGAATGCGATTGCCAGTGTTCGTTATCAAACAACTAAAGGCCAATACAAACGAGAATCTTTCATCAGTTTCCCAGATAAGGTAATGGTGGTGGAGCTTACAGGAGATCATAAAAACGCCATCTCTTTCGAAACATGGTTGACGAGTAAGTTGAAATACAAAATCATTCCGGTATCAGACAACTATATTATTCTTCGCGGAAAAGCGCCAAGCCATGTAGCCCATAGATCATACGAACCGGCTCAGATTGTTTATGATGATGTCAATGGCGAAGGGACAAACTTCGAAATTCATTTAAGGATAAAAACAGTTGGTGGAGAAGTAAAGACATCAGACAATAAACTCGTTGTAAAAAACGCAGATAAGGTCATCTTGTATATCTCGGATGCTACCAGCTATAATGGATTTGATAAATCACCCGGTCGTGAAGGTAAAGATCCATCGGTAGAGGCTACTGCAAATTTAAGAGGGGCATATGCGAAATCATATGAACAACTTAAATCTGCTCATATGGCCGACTATCAGCATCTGTTCAATCGTATGCACATAAATCTTGGCACTGATCCTGAAGCGGTTAAACTACCAACCGATGAGCGGTTACTTCGCATCACAAGAGGACTATCTGACAAACAAATTCCGACATTATATTATCAATACGGGCGTTATCTGCTGATCTCAAGTTCTCGAGATCAGAAAATGCCAGCAAATCTTCAGGGAATTTGGAATGACCGTATTCAGCCTCCCTGGGGAAGCAACTACACGGCCAATATTAATTTAGAGATGAACTACTGGTTGGCCGAAAGTACAAATCTATCAGAATGCCATGATCCGCTCCTCTCTTATATTAAGGATCTGTCGGTAAACGGGACAAAAACAGCCAAAGTAAATTATAATCTTGATGGCTGGTGTGTTCACCATAACTCAGATATCTGGGCAAAAACAAGTCCTAGCGGAGGAGAGAATTGGGATCCTTCGGGTGCAGCCAGATGGTCGTGTTGGGTAATGGGGGGAGCCTGGCTTTGTCAGGATTTATTCCGCCATTATGAATATACCGGTGACCAACAGTTCCTTCGCGAGAAGGCTTTACCCTTAATGAAAGGTGCCGCTCAGTTTTTATTAGGTTGGCTTGTAGAAGGTCCTGATGGATATTTAGTCACCAATCCATCCTCCTCTCCTGAAAACACATTTACACTCAACAAAAAGACGTTAGAGATCAGTATGGCTACCACAATGGATATGGCTATCACACGAGATCTATTTACGAATACAATTCGCACGCTCGAAATCTTAAACACTGATTCTGAATTCAAAACAAAACTTCAGTCTGCGTTAAAACGGCTTTATCCATATCATATCGGACAATATGGACAATTGCAGGAGTGGTTTCTTGATTGGGACAACCCACAGGACAATCACAGACACCTATCACATCTTTTTGGACTATTCCCCGGCAATCAAATCAGTCCACGACGTACGCCTGAACTGGCTGCTGCTGCGAAACAATCACTCATCCATCGGGGAGATATAAGTACCGGATGGTCTATGGCCTGGAAGATAAACTGGTGGGCTCGTATGGAAGACGGGGACCATGCTTACAAAATTCTTAAGACCGGGCTGAATTATATTGGCCCCAAAAGTGACTCAGCCAAAGGAGGAGGGACCTACCCCAATCTTTTTGATGCACATCCTCCCTTTCAGATCGATGGTAATTTTGGTGGCACAGCCGGTATCACAGAAATGCTGCTGCAGAGTCATGATGGTTTGATCAGTCTCTTACCTGCCTTGCCTTCCGAATGGGAAAAAGGAGAAATAAGTGGATTAAAGGCCAGAGGTGGTTTTCAAGTCGAGATTTCATGGAAAGAAGGAAAGCTTTCTAAAGCCATCATTCAATCTTTGCTCGGTGGCAATTGTCGCGTCCGAACCACTATTCCTGTTAAGGTAGTTGAAGTACCAAGCAGATTGGCAAAAGGAGTAAATCCAAACCCGTTCTATCCATCGGCTAATGAAGTAACAGTTGTAAAAAACAATAAAGAGGCCCTCTTATCTTTAAGTCTCAAAAAAGAATACACTATCGATTTTGAGACCCAAAAGAACAAAAGCTACACATTGGTTCCGTTATAAAGACATCACTACTACTATATCCGGTTATTGAACAATCAACTTTAATGATTTAAGGCTTTAAAATATTACCACACACGATGAAACGACTTAAAGTAATTGCAATTTTATGGATCAGCTTTCTGGCGCTATCCACTTTTGCATTTGGAGCAACGCCAAAAGAGACTGTTAAAAAAGAAGTAATACTCCTTTTGCGCAAAGAGGTTATTCTAAAAGCAAATCAACTGCTTAAAGAGAAGCCTCAGACAATTACTGATTTCACATGTCCCCGAAGTGCGGGAGGGAAAAACGATTTCTACTCCGAGGGAGACTATTGGTGGCCCGATCCAAAAGATCCGAACGGTCCTTTCATCCAACGTGATGGCTTAACAAATCCGGACAACTTTGTGGCACATCGCAAAGCCATGATTCGGTTTAGCCAAACCATCGGGACACTAGCTTCTGCCTATAAGATTACAGGTGACGAAAAATATGTCAAGCATGCCCAGTTACATCTTAAGGCTTGGTTTGTAGATAGCGAAACCAGAATGAATCCTTCATTACTCTATGCGCAGGCCATAAAAGGCAGATTCACGGGTAGAGGAATCGGAATCATTGACGGAATTCAGTTGATGGAAGTTGCACAAAGCATTCGTGTGATGCAGAAAGCGCCCTGCTTTGACAAAAAGCTACTCCTCGACACGAAGAAATGGTTCTCCGATTTTCTGCAGTGGCTCACGACACATCAATATGGTAAATATGAGA
>JAHEYR010000078.1 GCA_023251485.1 Bacteroidales bacterium | reverse complement strand
TGGAGGCATTCAAGAGTTTAGTCGTATTACAGCTTCGCCTGCAATGGGTATGTTGAATTCAGGATTACAAGCACTTTGGTTGAAAAGAACAAAACCCGATGTGTATAAGCATGTTAAACATGTTGTTCACTTCCCTCAATATCTTAGTTCGTTTTATACCGGAGAAGTGGTTTCCGAATATACTTCTATCGGATGTCATACAGCTCTTTGGAACTTTGATGATCAAGTCTACCATCAATGGGTAGTAGATGAAGAAATAAACCTTCCAACACCGTCACAGAATTCTTTGGTTATAAAAGTTCCTTTTGAAGGTGTACCGCTTCCTTTTGGAATAGGAATCCATGATAGCTCTGCTTCTTTGGTCCCTTATCTGATGAGTAGTAAGGAAAAATTTATTCTCATCTCTACCGGAACCTGGTGCGTTTTCATGAATCCATTTAATGATGAGCCCTTAACTAACGATCAACTGATAAGCGATACCTTATGCTATCTCAGTGCCGATCAGAAACAGGTTAAATCGTCGCGCCTATTCCTCGGTCATATTCATGAGGTAAATGCACAACGCTTATCTACTCATTTTAAGGTTGCTGAAAACAGTTATAAGTCGGTTAAGATTAGCGAAGCACTGCTTCAGTCGTTTACTGAAAAGAATCAGGGTAATCCTGTTTTCTTTAAAGAAGGTGTTCCTAAAGACTATGTTGATCAGGATGTGGATCTATCACAGTTTTCCTCTTATGATGAAGCCTATCATCAACTAATGATCGATTTGGTGAATCTTAGTTGTGAGGCTATTCAATTAATTCAAACAGAAAGCGATGACACCGCTTCTCTGTATATCTCAGGTGGTTTTGCGAAGAACGAGATTTATGTTCGACTGATTGCAAGTCGTTTCCCTGATAAAAAAGTATATACATCCGAAATCAGTAACTCTACAGCATTGGGTGCTGCATTGGTTGTCGGTAAATCAGTATTTGAGGGAAAACTCCCAGAAATTGATCTTGGGCTTAGCGAAATAAAGGGATGTCTTTAATCGTTGGGCTAATTTAATATCTAATGTAAAGTAAAATTTAAAGGAATGAATGAAATTCTAAATTGTCGTCTGATGCATCCTCGTGATCAGATTGCATTAATTATTAGCAGAATTTATCGTCGTGGAATGACCACCACTTCCGGTGGAAATATTTCAGTGATTGATGAGTATGGAGATATTTGGATAACCCCTTCGGGTATTGATAAAGGAACGTTGACTCCTGCTGATATTAACTGCGTTAAAAAGGACGGTACTATTATTGGAAAACACAAACCTTCATCTGAATTTCCTTTTCATCAGGCCATCTACAAAAATCGTCCTGATCTGAAAGCCATTATTCATGCACATCCACCTGCATTAGTGTCGTTCAGTATCGTTCGTCAGATTCCTAATACGAATGTGATTTCACAAGCAAAAAATGTTTGCGGTTCTATAGGATATGCTGATTATGCACTACCGGGTAGTGTGGAACTTGGTGAAAAGATTGCTGAAGAATTTAAGAAAGACTATAAGGCAATCATCATGGAAAATCATGGAACCGTTTTGGGTGGTTCAGATTTGAGTGATGCTTATGAACGGTTTGAGACATTTGAATTTTGTTCGCGTGCTATTTTGTTTAGTAAGTCTTTGGGTAACACCAATTATCTTACTGATGCACAAATTAATGAATTTGAAGCACATCTTCCGGATCTTCTTCCGGAGCAGGAAACGGTAACTTATCCTCCTGATGAAAAAGAAAAGCGTGCTGAGATTTGTAATATTGTGAGTCGTGCTTGTCGTCAGGGATTGATGATCAGTTCTTATGGTACTGTTTCAGTTCGTTGGAAGGATAATGATTTCCTCATTACGCCGAAGAATCTTTCAAGATGGGATATCCAATTAGATGATATTGTCCAGATTAAAGATGGAAAACGCGAAACAGGAAAGATCCCAAGTCGGTCTGTACATCTGCATCAACAGATCTATGAACAAAACCCACACATCAACTCAATCATCATCACCCAATCGCCTTATCTAATGGCTTTTGGTATAGCTCAGATGAAGTTTGATGTCCGTACGATACCTGAGAGTTGGATCTTTTTGCAGGATGTCCCACTCTTACCTTTCGAAAAAGCTTTTTCAAATGATGAAGTTATTCCTGATTTATTAGCAAGTACACCCGCTGTAATCATTCAGAATGACTCTGTTATCGTTACCGGTGATAAACTACTTCAGACATTTGATAAGCTTGAAGTTGCTGAGTTTAGTGCCAAATCTTTAGTATTGGCTGCACCACTTGGCGAGTTGGTACCTATTAATGATGATCAGGTTGAAGATCTAAGAAAACGCTTTCTTAGCTAAAATAAAATGATTCAGACCAGTGAGGGTAGGTGTCCGCAATGAACGTATTCTCACTGGTTTCTTTAATCCCGAACAAAAAAATCACCTTGTGTTTGAAAAAATTCCACTAACTGAACAGCATTGATTTAAATTTAAAGTAATAAGTATCTTTTTTCTTTTGCGACTCTTATTTGCCACATTTAAACATCAACAACCCACCCGTTTAAAACACAAAGTATAAAATGAAAAAACTATTAACCCTATTATTTTGTCTCTTTCTGTCATTCACCACAAGCTTCGGACAGAAGAATCAATCTGTATCTTCAATTTCTCCCAGTGAGCTCCGTTGCGAACGGATGACGAACCCATTGGGGATTGACGTTGTTACACCACGACTTAGTTGGATTTTAAAATCAAATCAACGTGGGCAGATTCAAACGGCTTATCAGGTTATCGTAGCCAGTTCTTTAAAAAATCTACAAGCCAACAAAGGCGACATCTGGGACTCTAAAAAGGTAGTGTCCGATGAGAGTTTGAATGTATTGTATTCCGGTAAATCTTTAAAATCAGGCGTCGCTTGTTTTTGGAAGATTAAAGTCTGGGATAAAAATGGAATAGCATCAACATGGAGTGAACCGGCCCAATGGTCAATGGGGTTACTTAATGATGCTGACTGGAAAGGAAAATGGATTGGATTAGACAAGGCAGTTGGTGCTGATGATATCAAATCAGAAGCATCCCGTCTTTCAGCCCGTATGTTGCGCAAGGAGTTTGCGGCAGCAAAAAAAATTAAACGTGCCACTGCTTATATTAGTGGACTTGGTCTGTTCGAGTTTTATGTCAATGGACAAAAAATAGGTGATCAGGTATTGGCCCCAGCCCTTTCGGAGTATGGAAAAAGAGCTTATTACAATACGTTTGATGTTACCAAACAACTAAAAGGTGGCCAAAATGCCATCGGTGTCCTTCTTGGAAATGGACGATATTTTGCCCCCAGAGCAAAAGTGCCTACAACTATGGTGTCATATGGTTATCCAAAAGCAATCGTTCAACTTGCCATTGAGTTTGAGGATGGTTCTCAAAAGACAATAGTAAGTGACAATAGTTGGAAAGTATCGGCTTCAGGCCCTATCATCTCAAACAATGAGTACGACGGCGAAGAATATGATGCAACCAAAGAGATTCCAGGATGGAATAAAACGAATTTCAACGATTCAAAATGGGAGACTGCTGAAATAGTAAAACCCGGAAGTCCTAAGCTTTCAGCTCAGATGACTGAGCCCATCAAAATTAAAGAGACACTGAAACCTATCTCTGTCACTGAAGTATCTCCCGGAAAGTTTATTTTCGATATGGGTCAAAACATGGTCGGCTGGTCACGCTTGACGGTAAAAGGTACTAAGGGTACAACAGTTAGCCTTCGTTTTGCTGAAACACTGTTGCCTGATGGTCAATTATACCTGACTAATCTCAGAAGTGCAAAAGTGACTGATAAATATACGCTCAAAGGAAGTGGGGTGGAGGTTTACGAACCTCGTTTCACCTACCATGGATTTCGGTTTATTGAAGTGACCGGATTCCCCGGAAAGCCTGATCTGTCGGCATTAGAAGGAAAAGTCGTTTACGATGATATGGCTACTACCGGTTCATTTACAACTTCAAACAAAACGATCAATACGATCTATAAAAATGCCTATTGGGGTATCCGTGGCAACTATAGAAGCATGCCAACCGACTGTCCACAACGAGACGAACGTCAAGGTTGGTTAGGCGACCGTGCGATGGGATCGAAAGGTGAAAGTTTTGTTTTTGATAACTCGAAGCTCTATGCTAAATGGATGCAGGATATTGAAGATGCACAACGTATTGATGGAAGTGTTCCTGATGTGGCTCCTTCTTATTGGCAAATATATAGTGATAATATCACCTGGCCGGGAGCTTATCTGATCATCTCAAACATGTTGTATGATCAATTCGGAAATGTTGAACCCATCCGCAAACACTACGACTCATTTAGAAAATGGGTACTCTATATGAAGAGTAAATATCTGGTTGATGGTATTTTAGTGAAAGATACTTATGGCGATTGGTGTATGCCTCCTGAAACGCCCAGCTTAATCCATTCGGTAGATCCATCCCGTAGAACAAATGGTGCAGTTTTGAGCACTACCTATTACTATGAGATGTTAACGCTGATGCAACGATTTGCTACATTGCTTAATAAACCAGCTGATGCTAAAGAGTATAGCGATCTGGCAGCTGTTGTTTACAAAGCCTATAACAATAAATTCTACGATACTTTCTATAATTGTTATGGAAACAATACTGCAACAGCTAATCTTCTTTCTTTAGCTTATGGCCTGGTTCCTGATGATAAAAAGACAGCCGTTTTCAATAACATCATTACAAAAACAGAAAAAGATTTTAACGGACATATCAGTACTGGTTTAGTTGGAGCTCAACAAACTATGCGCCTGTTAACACAATATGGCCGTCCTGATGTAGCGTTTAAGCTGACCACCAATACCGATTATCCAAGTTGGGGTTATATGGCCGAACAGGGCGCTACTACAACATGGGAGCTCTGGAATGGTAATACCGCCGATCCTTCAATGAACTCAGGGAATCACGTGATGTTGTTAGGCGACTTGGTGATTTGGTATTACGAAAACTTAGGCGGTATTAAGGGTGATCCCGATCAACCTGCCTTTAAGCACATCGTCATGAACCCATTGGTTGTTGGAGATCTGACGTTTGTGAATGCCTCCTTTAAATCATCTTATGGTTTGATCGTCAGTGAATGGAAAAAAGAAGGTAACAGCTTTGAAATGAAGATTGAGGTACCGGTAAATAGTAAAGCCACCGTTTATTTCCCAACAACGAATTTATCTTCTATCACAGAAAGTGGCAACCCTATCGAGTCTGTCAAAGAGATGAAATTTGAGAAAACTGAAAAGAATCAATCTGTATTTCTAGTTGGTTCAGGTGTTTATAACTTTAAAGTGAGCTTGTAAGCTTGCCAGAGAGAATGTTAAGCATGAAAAATTAAATAAAAGCGAATGACAAAAGTCGGATTATTTGGAATAGGCCTCGATACTTACTGGGCCCAATTTGAAGGACTTCTTGATAATCTATTGGGTTATCAAAACAGTATAAAGCATAAAATTGAGCAGTTTGGTATTGAGGTTGTTGACGCCGGGATGGTTGATAATCCTGTAAAAGCTCAGGCGGCAGCCGAATTTCTGAAGAAGAGCGATGTTGAGATCGTATTTCTATATGTTTCAACGTATGCACTCTCTTCGACAGTTTTACCTGTTGCTCAAAAAATAAAGGTCCCTACTATCATCCTTAATCTTCAGCCTGTTCCGGTATTGGATTATGCTGCTTTCAATGCTTTGGGCGATAGAGGAAAGATGACCGGTGTCTGGCTTGAACATTGTCAGGCTTGTTCGGTGCCCGAAATAGCTTGTGTGTTTAACAGAGCCGGTATTCAGTATGATTTTGTAACAGGATATCTTGAAGATGAACAAGCCTGGAGCGAAATCGAAAGCTGGGTTGCGGCCGCTAAAGTTGCAGCAGCCATGCGTACAAACAGATTGGGTATCCTGGGCCATTATTATGGCGGGATGCTGGATGTTTATACGGATACAACAAAACAGTCGGCCGTATTTGGTACGCACATAGAGCTGCTTGAGATGTGTGAGCTGAAAAAACTGAGAGACGAAGTTACGATTGAAGATATTGAAATCAAAATCCAGGAGTTTCGTTCTGTTTTTGAAGTGACCGAAGAGTGTGATCAGGACGAAATCGAACGCGCAGCACATACGTCTGTAGCGTTGGATCGACTCATTGAAGCTCACGATCTTGGCTCAATGGCTTACTATTATGAAGGGATGGCTGGTAATGACTATGAGAATATTGTAACCTCCGTGATTGCCGGTAACACACTGCTTACCGGCAAGAATATCCCCGTAGCCGGCGAGTGTGAAGTTAAGAATGCTCAGGCGATGAAGATAATGGCCGAACTGGGTGCTGGTGGATCGTTTAGTGAATTCTATCTGATGGATTTCAACGATGATATCGTGATGTTGGGTCATGATGGCCCTGCTCATTTTGCCATTGCTGAGGGAACGGTTAAGCTGGTACCATTACCACTATTTCATGGAAAACCCGGAAAAGGTCTATCTATTCAGATGAGTGTAAAACATGGTCCGGTGACGTTGCTTTCTGTTGTTGAGGGCAAAGATGGGATATTCTTGTTGACTGCTGAAGGTGAATCTGTTGAAGGACCTGTGTTGAATATCGGGAATACGAACAGTCGTTATCGATTCTCTATCGGTGCTCGCGAATTCATGAACCAATGGTCTAAAAAAGGTCCTGCTCATCATTGCGCTATCGGCATTGGTCATGTAGCTGACAAAATCGACAAACTTGGTAAGATTCTGGGAATCGAAGTGGTGAAAATCTGTTAACTCTGATTTCTGATTAAAATAACAAAGGCTGTCACCCCATCGGAGACAGCCTTTGTTATTTTATCCGAATGGGATAATGAGTGACTAGTTGCCTTTTTTAGCAGCCTGTCGGCTTTTATCCAACGCCTGGCGAAGTTTTTCTTCATCCCAGTTAAGCAATTCAGCTACCTGGTTATTTGATAGATACTTCAATTCGGTGATGTCGGGTAGGGTAGGACACAATAAAACCAGACACTCTAATTGTGCCTCAACACTTTCTGAACAATTTGAAGCTAATACAACCCCCATTCCTTCAATGATCGTACAAAATGGTGTAACTGATAATGCGTTTTCCAATGCTTGCGCATCAGAAGGAGCAACAGAAGTGAAAGAAGGTCCAATAAATACTACATTATCGGGATATAGCGATCCGGTAATAGCTAATTCCGTAAATCTGGGATCTTGTCCCAATAAATTTACCATTGGATTTGCCGGAAGACGACATCCATGAGGCAACATCTTTGCTAAGGCATCAATCTTCGTCTGGTCGAGTTGCCTTGAAGGTTGTGCAGGTGGTAAAAGTCTTCTTTCGACTTCATTGAGTAGATCGCTGGCTGCGGCTGCCGTTTCTGCAGCAACAAAAACACCATGATTCGCAAGTAAAAGAATATCTGTTTCCGGTTTCTCTTTCAAGATAGCTTGAATAACACGGGTTAATGGCAATCCTGGTCTAACGTATTCAACCCAGGCCCAATTTAATCCATTTAATCTTTCGGCAACCTGTTCTTTGCCCTTTGTTCTGACGACCCATGATAAGGAATGAATCGAGTGAACATGAACGACTACCGCCTGTGGTAAGATGGCATGCAGCGAAGTTTCGATGGAAGGACGCAAGCCAATGTTCTCAATAATAGCTGATGTGAAATCATTTGTACCTGCTTCAACACCGGCAAGAACCTTCTTTAAGTCGAGGTGAACAAAAATAGCACTTCGATTTGCATCTGCCAACCATGTCCCTGATGCTTTTATCCAGAAATCATTTTCATGTTTAAAAGAAACATTACCACCGGCACCCTGTACCAGAGTAATGTCGGCACCGAGTTCGGTGCAAAGATCTTTGACAGCGTCAAAAGCTAGGTTTTCCATTGTGATGATGAATTAAATAATAAAGTTGTATTAGTTTCGATAAACTTTTTGATGCTGATTGAGAATGTTTTAAACTTATTAATGCGTTGTTTATTAATGTATTGTTGTTTCCAACTTGTAATAACAAGTAAAAGTATAAAGATAACTAAATTTATTTAATTCAATCGTTTTTTGTTTAAAAGGTTCTACAATTTTTAATGCATACATTTCGCTTCTAAAAATTTAATCTATCTGATCATTACCTTTTTTTGTACTTTTATGAGGAACATTAATTTTACGCTACATTAAATTAATCTCATACATGCTTTTTTTATTTTTTAATTGATTTACTTTGTTTTATGAACCTACAACAGCCTAATAATCCGCTTCATGGTGTTACATTAGAAATGATATTGAACGACCTTGTCGCATATTATGGATGGGAGAGGTTGGGTGATATGATCACCATTAAATGCTTCAGATCAAATCCTAGTGTCAGTTCCAGTCTTAAGTTTTTGCGTAAGACACCATGGGCCAGAAGCGAAGTTGAGCAGTTGTATGTCAGGAATTTACATAAGATTCAAAAATTAAAAGATCGTGAATAAAAAAGTAGTCATCATTGGTGGAGGTGTATCTGGTCTTTCAGCTGGTATTTACTGTCAACTAAATGGATTTGATACTGAGATCTATGAAATGAATAACCTACCCGGTGGACAATGTACAGCCTGGGATCGAAAAGGTTATCGTTTTGATTATTGTTTACATTGGTTAGTCGGGACTGCCTCTGGCCCCTTTCATTCTATATGGAAGACTACCGGGGTTCTTAATGATAGTGTCAAAGTGATTAACCATGATATCTATACCCGAATAGTGAATGAAAAAGAAGGTGAGTTTCTCATCTATTCAGATATTCTTCGATGGGAGAAGTATCTGATAGAAATGGCTCCCGAAGATGCCGGTGCTATCAAAAAGATGTGTAGTGATATGCGCAAAACATCAAAAATGCAGCCTTTTACGAATCCTGCTGAACTGCGAAGTGTAAAAGAATATCTCACATTCTTTTTGGCGATCATCCCGACACTACGATTAATGATGAAGTATGGAAATAAAACATGCAAAGAATACTTTGACGATTTAAACCTCACGAACAAACGTCTGATCTTCTTTCTGGAATCTGTCTTTTGCAACAATGATTTTTCCGCCCTGATCTTTTTGATGATGTTGGGATGGTTTCATCAAAAGAATGCAGGCTATCTTATCGGTGGCTCACTTCCTTTATCGATTCGGATGACCGAAAAGTTTAAGTCATTAGGAGGAACTTTGTTTTTGGTGAAAAAAGTCGACAAAATTGTTGTCCATAATGGTATTGCAAAAGGTATTGTATTAAATGATGGCGAAGAAGTCGATGCTGATTATGTGATCAGTGCAGCTGATGGATATACGACTATTTTTAAGATGCTTGAAGGCAAATATCAATCTGAACAGATTAAAACAGCCTATTCTACATGGCCTCTGTTTACGCCAATCGTACAAGTTTCATTTGGTATAAATAAAGAGATTCACTCTGATGTTGCAACCCAGACGATCCTTTCCAGTGGACTGCGGATTGGTAAGACAGTGCTCAAAAATGGATACTCACTCATGAATTATTCCTTCGATTCTACGATGGCTCCCAAGGGTAAAACGGTTGTCGTTATTCGATTCGATAGTCCGTGGACTCTTTGGGAAGATCTGGCAGGCGAGGATTATAAGGCTGAGAAGAAACGAATTGAAAACGATGCTTTGGCGTTGCTCGAAAAGCAATATCCTGGTGTTTCGGAGTTTGTCGAGAAGATTGATGTGGCCACTCCTAAAACTACGGTTCGCTATACCGGTGTATGGAAAGGGGCATATGAAGGCTTTTTGCCTACCAGTTCTAATATCACTAAAACGATTAAAATGACCTTACCCCACCTGGAAAATTTCTATATGTGTGGACAATGGCTATTTCCGGGCGGTGGTTTACCCCCTGCGGCACAATCGGGCAAGTGGGCTGCTCAGCTTATTTGCAAAAAAGAGAAAGTCGAATTTGAGGAGTAATGAAAATAGTTCCTCTGAACAATTTATAAGAAATCGTTATAAAACAGTTGTGATTAGACTAAATTTGTTTGGTCAATATCTTATCGTTTGTCAAAAAAATAATCAGATTATCTAATTCATAAAAATATCAATAATGAAAAAAGAATGCTTACTAATTTTTTGTCTACTGTTTTTAGGTTTAATAGGTAGATCACAAGAAAGGCCCAAATTCAGTTCGCCTGTCAGTTTTGACGTAGCGGATAAGCGGGCGGATGAGGTGTTGTCGAAGATGAGTATAGAGGAGAAAGTTCAACTGATCAGCGGAGATAATTCATTTTATATCAAAGGATTTGAAAAGTATGGTATTCCTGAATTGTACCTCTCAGATGCCACACAGGGTGTACACATCCGGAAAAATTTGAGTAATCAGGTGGAGAAATCAACAGCTTTTCCGTGTCCTTTGGCATTATCCTCCACATGGAATCCGGCGTTGGCCCAGAAATTTGCAAGCAGTATTGGTGAAGAGTGTCGTGCTGGAAATGTTGCAGTACTATTAGGTCCCGGAATGAATATCTACCGGGAATCTCAAAATGGACGAAACTTTGAATATTTCGGTGAAGATCCATTTTTATCAGCACGTATGATTGAGAACTATGTTGTTGGCGTACAGAGCACTGGTACGATGGCAACGTTAAAACATTTTCTATGCAACAACACTGATTTTCATCGTAGAAATTCTAATTCTATTGTAGATGAACGCACACTCCACGAAATTTATCTACCTGCTTTTAAGGCAGGTGTTGATGCAGGTGCGATGTGTGTGATGACATCATATAATCAGATTAATGGCGAATGGTGCGGGCAAAGCAGCTTCGCTATCAATCAGCTGTTGCGAAAAGATCTCGGCTTTAAAGGGCTTGTCATGACCGACTGGGGTTCTGTTTGGGATGCAAAGAAGATCATCACTTCCGGACAGGATCTGGAAATGCCTGGTAAGGGTTATATTAAAAAGGAGGCGCTCAACTTACTGAATAGTGGAGAAGTAAAAGAAGCAGATATCAACAAAATGGCAAAAGAAATACTTCGTGCCGAGATCGCTATGGGCCTATTTGAACGTCCTGTCAAAGATGCGAGTTATCTGAGTAAATATCCTGAACATGAAAAAGTAGCACTTCAGACTGCAAGCGAAGCTGTTGTTTTGCTGAAAAATACGAATCATCTTCTTCCATTAATGGGACATGTGACAAAGAAAATTCTTCTTACCGGCGACTATGTAGAGACACTTGCTCGTGGAGGTGGTTCGGCAGAAGTTGAAGGATACGATATCGTGACCATGTTGAAAGCATTGAAAGATGAGTTTGGTGATCGGTTAGTATATGCAAAAGATCCTACTGACGAACAGATTAAGACTGCCGATGTCGTTTTGATGAGTATCGGCACATACGACTGTGAAGGATACGATAGATCCTTCAATCTTCCTGCGGAAAAAGACAAGCAGATACTCGATCTGACTGCAAAGAATCCAAAGGTTGTCGTTATTGTGAATTCTGGAAGTGGAATCAACATGACAAGCTGGAATGATAAAGTTCAGTCCATTCTTTACTCCTGGTATTTAGGACAAAATGGGAATAGTGCACTTGCCGGAATCTTGTCGGGCAGGATAACTCCTTCAGGGAAACTTCCGATTACCATCGAAAAGAAATTTGAAGATTCTCCCGGTTACGGATATATTCCAGAAGGACAGCAGCTTTATAAAGGATGGGGCGGTGATGGCTTAATAAAAGGTGTGATGAACGATATTACCTATAAAGAAGGTGTATTTGTAGGCTACCGTTGGTACGAATCGAAGAAGATAGAGCCATTGTATCATTTCGGACATGGACTCTCTTATACAAGCTTTGAATATGGAAAGATAACCCTGTCAACAACGAAATTGAAAAAAGGTGATCGTTTAGTCGTTGAGTTTACGGTAAAGAACACCGGTAAATTTGCTGGAGCTGAAACTGCACAGCTTTATCTTCAAGATGTGAAGTCATCTGTACCTCGCCCTATAAAGGAATTAAAAGGTTTTTCCAAGGTGTCGTTAGAACCGGGCGCATCGAAAGTAGTGAAGATCGTTTTAACAGATCGTGACTTTTCATTTTGGGATGTCAACATAAAAGGATGGAATGCCGAGCCGGGCGATTACAATATTCTGGTAGGTGCTGCATCTGATGATATCCGCAAGACAGCTAAAGTTGCTATCTTGTAATCATTCAATGCGATTCTGTTGAATAAAGTTTAGGTCGTATAATGGATGGACAATTATCTGTTTATTAGGCGTTTTAAAGTAGATTGTGAATCTATTCCAATCAGGACCCTGGATCCGTAATCCGTTTTAAAATTCGACAAACTTGAATTGAAAATCTGCATTAGCTGGGTATCAGCTAGTGCAGATTTTTTTTATAACACTGGATCACGAATCATCCTAAAATAAGTTGATCCTATAAAATGACTCCAACTGATGCAAAAAAGTTATACCTTTGATAAGACTAATTTCTGAAATAATCTAATTCTTTCTAAAATCTGATTATTTTTTTTTGATAAAAATATAGATAAACGTCAATAAATTAGAGCTATTTTATTGATGAGCATGATAGCCTCTTCCCTAGATAAATTTCAACTCAAAAAACTTTGTTACCTATCTTATGCCAATGGTAAAAGGATGATACGTCTCCCCTAAACAGATGGGTTTGTCAAAACTTTGTCGAAGGTTTGTCCATAGTTCCTCCATACCTTATAAGTATGGGCTAAGTATGGAGAAACTATGGACAAAGTATGGAGATACTATGGACAAACCCTTCCTTTTATGAGTGATATAGAAACGATTTATCATCGGTTTATTGAGAGAATCGAAAGATGATCAGGTTGGAATTTCAGACTTATTGAGCGTCATGCTGTTTTAGAAAAGATCGTTTTAAAAACAGTATAAAACCATAGATCTGGTTTTAAAAGTCAAACACAAAGATATACAATAAAGATGAAAGCGCGTTGATTTTTTATATCAAATAGTAAGTTGCAGATAATGATTTTACGCCAGTGGAATTCTCGCTAAGATTAG
>JAHEYR010000253.1 GCA_023251485.1 Bacteroidales bacterium | reverse complement strand
CGGCGAAATAAACTTCCTGAATTTAAAGAACAACGTAGTTTTAAAAGCACAAGGAATAGATCAGTCATCGTTTAAAACATATACAGATAAATATGAAAAGGCCTGGAGCATCACCCAGAAATTTAAGCTCTCACCCGATGAAGGGATTTATGGCTTAGGTCAGTTTGAAGAGGGCATCATGAATTGGCGAGGCAAAGATGTATTTGTATGTCAGGCAAACCGCACAGCTGTAAATCCATTTATCATCTCTACTCAGAAATATGGTATTCTTTGGGATAACTATTCGGAAACCAGATTTCATGACGGTATAGATGGCATGAGTCTTCGATCAGAGGTTGCCGATAATATCGACTATTATTTTATTCTGGGGTCGACGATGGATGATGTAATTGCCGGTTATCGACTAGCTACAGGTACCGCCCCTATGTATCCCAAATCGGCTTATGGATATTGGCAATGTAAGGAACGATATGTCAGTCAAGCCAACTTGTTAAGTATTGCGGCTGAATTTCGTCAACGCCAGATTCCAATAGACAATATCGTTCAGGATTGGCAATATTGGGGCGATAATAAACATTGGAGTGGAATGGTATGGAATAAAGCCACTTACCCCAATCCAATATCGTTGACGGATAGTTTGCATAAGGTCTATAATTTGAAGTTGATGAATTCAATATGGCCATGTGTTGGCATAGAAACTGAAATATATAAAGAATTAAAATCGCAAGGACATATATTTGAGAAAGACCATTGGTCGGGTGCAAAACTTTATGATGCTTATAGTCCTGAAGGTCGTGCTACATACTGGAAATATACCGCAAGTGGATTGTTGGATAAAGGTGTTGATGGTTATTGGATGGATGGCTCGGAACCTGAAATGACCAGTTCCGGCGATCCATATATCACCACCTTGGAAATAAAAAGGTTAGGCATAAATTCATTAGGATCATTTGCCAGATATTTAAATCCATATTCACTGGTACATACACAAGGCGTTTATGAAGGTCAGCGGGCTACAACTTCAGATAAGCGTGTATATATTCTTACACGTTCTGTCTTTACGGGCCAACAACGTTATGCAGCTACTACCTGGTCGGGTGATATTGGTTCGAATTGGAATATTCTAAATCATCAAATTGCAGCCGGAATCAACTTCTGTATGTCGGGCGTTCCTTATTGGACAACAGATATTGGTGGCTTCCTTCCTTCTAATCAGGGGGGGATGTTTCCTGATGGAGGTAACGATCCTGCCTTTTTTGAACTGTATGTTCGTTGGTTTCAGTTTGGCACATTCTGCCCGATATTCAGATCCCACGGTACCGGCTATCCACGTGAGCCATGGCAGTTTGGCGATAAGGGTTCATGGGGGTATGAAACGATTCTAAAATATGATAAGTTACGGTATCGCCTGATGCCATATATCTATTCGCTTGCCTGGCAGGTTACGAATCAGGGATCAACGATTATGAGAGGTCTACCAATGGACTTCTCCGGGGATAAAAACACCTACGGAATTGGCAACCAATACATGTTTGGCCCTTCGATCATGGTTTGTCCGGTGACCAGCTATACAACATACCCTGTAAAGAAACAGGAAGATTTTATTCCGTCTACTAGCCTTTTCGACAAGAATAATGAACAGGGGAAGCTAACTGTTGAATTTTTTAAGGGAAAGATATTAAAAGATAAAGTTGATGAAATGCCTATCGTAGAGACTGCGCTTACCTGGGAAGGCGCTGTACCTATTGCAGTAAAGAAATCTGATTATACCGCAGTATTTAGTGGCAAGATACAATCCACTGTTTCAGGAGAGCATCAATTTGTGATCAATTCTAATGGCTCTGAAAAACTATGGGTGGCTGGATATCTGATTCTGGATAATACCGGAAACAAGGTTCAAAAAAGAGTAGTGGTTAAAATAGCACTCACTGCTGGCCAGAAGTATGATATCAGGATGGAACATTATCAACCCATTCCCGGAAATGGAAATGTGAAGCTGGAATGGATAGTTCCTAAAATAGATACTGATATCAAGCCCGGATTCACAAATTGTTATCTGCCACAGTATAAGGGATGGTATGATTTCTGGACAGGCGAGAAGCTGCCAGGCGGAAAGAAGATAACAAAAGCCACTCCAATAGATGTCATGCCGTTGTATGTGAAAGCCGGTTCTATCATCCCTATGGGACCTATGATCCAATACACTACAGAGAAACCTGCTGATCCTATTGAACTCAGAATCTATGCCGGAGCTGATGGAAAGTTTGAGCTTTACGAAGACGAAAACGATAACTACAACTATGAAAAAGGGAAATATGCAACGATTTCATTTGAATGGAAAGATGCTGAAAAGAGACTAATCATTGGCAGTCGCAAGGGTGCGTTTGAAGGGATGTTGAAAAACAGAAGGTTTAATATCATCCTGGTTAAACCTAATCAGGGTGTTGGCCTTGAAACTTCTACTCATTTCGATAAGGAGATAAAATACGACGGTGATGAGATTAAAGTGATCATTAACTAAATATGCTTAATAAGATGATGAATAAATTGTTCGTTGTTATACTGTTAACTTTAACAAATGTCTATGCTTCTGCGCAGGACACGATAAGAATAAGTGACTTTGGACTAAAGCCGGATACCCATGAAAATGCAGTACAGACTGTTCAAAAGGCGTTGGCTTTTGCCAAAACTAAACCAGGAACCATTTTGGTATTCCCTAAAGGACGATACGATTTCTGGCCACAATATGCAACTGAGAAGCTATATTATGAATCGAATACTGATGTCATTCCTCTTCGTCGATGTGCAATTCTTATTGAAGATTCAAAAAACCTGACCATTGATTGTAAAGGATCTGATTTTGTCTTTCACGATCGGATACAACCTTTTACAATTGATAAGAGCCAAAATATCTCCATCAAAAATGTACATATTGATTGGGATATTCCTCTGACTGCTCAGTCAGAGATATTAGATGTCACCGATAATTATATCGATATAGCCATCAATGTGTTGGAATCTCCTTATACCATTGAGAACGGAAAACTCGTTTTTATAGGCGAGGGTTGGAAAAGTAGATGGCATGGTGAGATGGAATTTGAAAGAGAAACTAAATTTGTTGCTTTGCAGACCGGTGACTGGGGCTGCTTGGGTGATGGCTCTCAGAACTACAAAGCCGAGAATTTGAAGTATGGTGTTGTAAGGTTAAACTATGCTTTTAAACGGAAACCTGCTAAAGGAAATTATCTGGTTCTTCGACATAGTGCCAGAGAGCATGCCGGTACGTTTATTGTCGATAGTAAAAACATCATCATCGAAAACATGAATATGTATCATAATGGTGGCTTGGGAATACTCTCGCAATATTCTGAAAATCTCACTTTTAAAAATGTAAACTGTATTCCTAATCCAGCCAAAAACAGAATTCTTTCTGGGCATGACGATGGGCTTCATTATTCAAATTGTAAAGGATTGATTACAGTGGATAGTTGTCGCTTTCTGGCATTGATGGACGATCCGATTAATGTCCACGGTACCTGTGTAAGGGTGATGAAGAAGAAAGATGATAGAACGCTGATATGTAAATTCATGCACGATCAAAGCATCGGTTTTATCTGGGCGCGTAATGGTGAAAAGATTGGGTTTATTGAAAATGAGGCGATG
>JAHEYR010000252.1 GCA_023251485.1 Bacteroidales bacterium | reverse complement strand
TTCTGATTCCGGCCTTTTGGGAGGCTTGGAAAAATATGCCGGAAATGTGATCAGGAAGCGTTCATCGAGTCCTAAGTTTCAGGTTTATAATAATGCTTTATTAAGCGCACAAGAGGATAATACGTTTTCGGATATCGTAGTCAATCCCAAAGAATGGGGACGTCTGGTTGAATCCTCCGTTGGCACACACCTGATTAATCATTCAATATCAGAACGCTATAATTTATATTATTGGAGAGAAGGTAATAAAGAGGTAGATTTTATTATTGAAAGAAATGGGAAACTGATCGCTTTGGAGGTTAAAAGCGGCAGGAGAGCAGAGAATACAGGCATGAGTACTTTTGCAGAAAGATTTCAGCCTGAAAAGGTCATGCTTGTTGGGACCGGTGGCATTCCTTTTGATGAGTTTTTAAAGATCAAGCCGAAAAATTTATTTTAATCTTTTAAAATTGAATTCAGCCAACGGATAAAATTAATCCTTATACATCTCATCAATAAATTTCTTAAACTTCTGAGCAATAATTCTACGCTTAATCTTAAGTGTTGAGGTAAACTCGCCGGTATGGATAGAGAACTCAGTATGTAGAAGTTTGAACTTCTTAACCTTTTGATAGGTAGCCAAATCCTTTTGAACCTTATGAAGTTTCTCCTTCATCAACTGAACGATCTTTGAATGGTTGATCAGTTCCTCCCTGGTTTTAAACTCAATTTTAAGCTTCTCTGCATACTCTTCGAGTGCCTGGAATGAGGGAACAATCAATGCGGTCAAATACTTACGTTCATCACCAATAACAACGACTTGTTCAATAAAAGGCTCAGCTGAAATGACGCTTTCAATGAGTTGTGGAGCTACATATTTGCCACCGGATGTCTTAATCAGATCCTTAATGCGTTCTTTCATGATCAAATTACCATCACTATCAAACTCTCCGGCATCACCGGTCCTAAACCAACCATCAACAAAAGCTTGTTTGGTCTCTTCAGGTTTCTTATAATACTCCTTAAACAGGCTATCTTCTTTGATCAGAATTTCACCATCGTCACTTATCTTGATATCGATAAATGGAAGTGGCTTGCCAACAGTGCCAAACTTATAATTTACAAATGGATATGCAGTCACGGTAGCCAATGTCTCGGTCATACCATATGCATAAATAATATGCACACCGGCAGACTGAAAAAAGATATTGATATTATCAGGTAACATCGCCCCTGAACAAGGCAGATAACGAATTTTACCACCAAACGCTTCACGACCTTTTGCCAAAACTAACTTGTCGGCAATTTTCAGTAACAACCTATCATGTAAAGGAGCTTCTTTTCCCTGACGATTATAGTTCATTACGCGCTTACCTACTCTAAATGCCCAACGAAATATTCTCCGTTTGATCATAGATGACGAAGCCATCTTATCCTGAATCACATTATAGATCTTTTCAAAGAAACGTGGCACTGTACACATCATGGTAGGTTGTACAACTTTTAACGCCTCTACAACCCCGGCCGGGTTTGACAAATAGTTAATCGTAACCCCTTTATGCAATGCAAAGAGTGTCCAGGCTCTTTCAAAGATATGACTTAACGGTAAAAAGGCTAATGAGATATCTTTATCATCAACTTTAGTAAGATAGGCATCATGAATTTTTAGGAAGCTGTCGAAGTTTCGATAGAGCAGCACAACGCCTTTGGATTCGCCTGTTGTACCTGATGTATAAAGTATGGTGGTAATATCTTCTGTTGAGAGATTGTTTAATCTGTTCTGGATGATCTGATCTGTCTCTGCATCTGGTTCATCAGCATAAAACGCTTTAAAATAGAGCGCGTTATCATAATTCTTCAAGTCAACCCGTTCATCAAAGACTACGATCTTCATTGGATTAGCTGACTCCTCAACAATCTGAAGGACCTTATTATATTGCTCCTGTTCGCCTACAAAGATTAGTCGCATGTCAGTTTCTTTGATAATGTAACCAACACTTGATACCGGATCTGTGGAATATATCGGAATTGAAACGGCCCGAGTATTCATCAATGCGAAATCGCTAATGGTCCATTCGGGCATATTATTGGAAAAGATACCGACCATTTCTTGCTCACCTACTCCTGCATAAATGAGTGCACGAGAGATACTATCAATGCGACGGCCCATTTCAGTCCATGAAATGGTCTGCCAGCTGTTGAGTATTTTGTCCTTGTAACCTAATGCAGTTCGTTCACCATAGGTTGCAATTCTGTCTTTTATGAGTAGAGGAATGAATTTGTAGTCCATTTATAGATTTGAAATTTAAGAAAAAGCAGAAAGTTGGTATTTCGTACAAATGTAAATAATAGAATTAACCTAAAGAAAAATAATTTATCGAACCACAAAACACAGGACTCCTATGGGGGTAAAAACTACTTTGTGTGCCATTATGGAAAAACAGAATAATGAGAAAAACTTTACACTATTTTTTTCTAACAACCATACTGCTTCAAGCTCTTTTAATACAAGGATGTAAAAAGAAAAACAATACCGAAGTAATTATTCAGCAACCCAAACTCACCGGGATACTCAGTACGCTACAAATGAGTCATCCCCGATTGCTACTCACGGATACCCGGCTTCAGGAATTGAGAGTTTTAAGTAATTCGGACACCAAGCTTTATAGATATGTATTAGATGTGTTGGCTCAAGCTGAAAAAGACGTGGTCAAATCACCGATCCAACATGTTCTGATAGGGCCTCGTATGCTTGATCAAAGTCGTGAGTGCCTTAGCCGTGTATACAATCTGTCTTTTGCTTACCGATGGACCGGTAATGATAAATACTTTAGCGCTGCGATCTCAAATATGAAGACCGTTTGCGCTTTTGCAGACTGGAATCCTTCACATTTTTTAGATGTGGCTGAGATGACGCATGCTGTGGCTATCGGATATGACTGGCTTTATAATAAGATGGATCAGCCAACCCGCGATCAGATCAGAGCAGGACTTGTGAAACTTGGACTGAATGAAGGGATAAAAGCATATGGTCAAAATGCATGGTGGGCTAAAGATAGCTACAATTGGAATCAGGTATGTAATAGTGGGTTATTAATAGGGGCACTATCCGTTGCAGAAAGCGAATCACAACTAGCATTATCGATTGTCCCTAAAGCCATCGCAAACCTACCCTATGCACTAAAAGGCTATGGTCCGGATGGTGTTTGGTGCGAAGGCCCCGGATATTGGGAATATGCTACGGATTATACGACATACGGAATCTCTGCTTTACAGTCGGCGTTGGGAAGTGATTTTGGGCTGACCCAAACTGCGGGAATGAATATAACCGGTTATGTCCCTATATATTCAACGGGCCCCACTGGCTACATGCTTAACTATGCTGATGTTGGAGAAAAATCCAAACTCGGAGCACCTCATCCTTTAATGTGGTTGGCCGGGATTTACAACAATAATCACTTTTCTGATTTTGTACACGATCAGTTGGTCAACGCAAAATCTAATGTGTATCAGATCATATGGTACAGGCCTTATGCAAACTCGGCCGCTAAAAGAGACCTGGATAAATATTTCGACGGCAAGGTCGCCTTATACTTTTCAAGAAGTTCATGGACTGATGCCAATGCTTTATGGGTGGGCATCAAATCGGGTTATAATCAGGTAAATCATGGACATCTTGATTTAGGCAACTTTGAACTTGA